>NZ_AZNV01000007.1:0-195750 GCF_000510625.1 Rhizobium sp. IBUN | reverse complement strand
GACGGAAAGGTCTTGGAATTGGTGAAGGACAGATAGATCGTCCAGAGGATGAAGCCGTAGACGAACACAAGCGTGATGGCGAAACTCGGCGCGAGCACGATCTTCGGCAGCGCGTCCTGCAGGCGCGAGCGGATGGAAATGGGCGTTCCACGGTGCGGCGTGAGAACGGTTTTATCGGTAGCGATGGTGCTCATGGGGTCATCTCCTCCAACGAGATCGTCCGTGGCGGAATCTTCCCCGCCGACACCGGCGGGGAAGACCGTGGGAGGCCTTGATTACTTGGCGTCGTCGATGGCCTTGACGAGCTCTTCGACCGCCTGGTCGGAGGTCTTGATCTGGCCATGCACGAACTTCGAGACGACGTCCTTGTAGGCATTGGCAACCGCCGGAGGCGCGCCATAGCCCTGGGCCAGCGAGCCGTACAGCGTGCCGCCTTCATTGGCCTTCTTCAGGTCGGCGATACCCTTCTTGCCGCAGGCGTCGAAATCGGTATCCGGAACGTCGGTACGGGCCGGAACCGAGCCCTTGACGACGTTGAACGCCGACTGGAAGCTCTTCGACAGCGTTGCCTTGGCAAGCGCCACCTGTGCTGCCTTGCGGTCGTCAGGCACGTTGAACATGCCGAACATGTCGGAGTTGTAGATCACGCTGCCGTCGGTGCCCGGGAAGCGGTAGCACAGGAAGTCGGTGTTCGGTGTCTTCTTGGCGGCGACGAACTCGCCCTTGGCCCAGTCACCCATCACCTGCACGAGCGCATCGCCCTTGATGACCATGGCGGTCGCAAGGTTCCAGTCGCGTCCGGAGAAGTTCGGGTCGACGTACTGGACGATCTTCTGCAGGTTGTCGAACGACTTCTTCATCGTGTCCGACTTCAGCGACTCCTCGTCGAGGTCGTTCATCGCCTTCTTGTAGAACTCGGGGCCGCCCGTCGACAGCACGATCGAGTCGAACATCGTCGCTTCCTGCCAGTTCTGGCCGCCGAGCGCCAGCGGCGTCACGCCGGCAGCCTTCGCCTTGTCGAGCAGCGCGATCAGGTCGTCGAAGGTCTTCGGCTCGGTGCCGCCGATCTTGTCCATCACACCCTTGTTGATCCACAGCCAGTTGACCGAGTGGACGTTGACGGGGGCTGCGACCCACTTGCCGTCATAGACGGAGAACTTCTGCAGCGCCGCCGGAACCGCCTTGTCCCAGCCCTCGGCCTTCGCCGTCTCCGTCAGGTCCCCCATGACGCCGGCCTGGGCGTAGTCGAGAACGGTGTAGCCGAGCATCTGCGAGGCCGTCGGATACGTGCCGGCCGCAACCATCGCCTTCAGCGCCGTCATCGCCGCATCACCGCCACCGCCGGCAACCGGCACGTCCTTCCAGGCAAACCCCTCCTTCGACAGATCCTCCTTCAACACGTTCAAGGCCGCTGCCTCGCCGCCGGACGTCCACCAGTGCAGCATCTGCACTTCCTTCACATCCGCAGCCTTGGCAGCACCCAAGCCCGCAACACTCATCGTCACCAACGCTGTCGTCATCAAAAACTTGCGCATCGTTTCCTCCCGGTTTGCAAGTTCGAAGGTGCGGGACCATTCCCGCACCGATTACCCGCCCTCCTCGGGCGTAGTCTCGTTGCCGGTTATCCCAGCGTTTCCCTCTTCGGCATCCACCAGTTTGTCCGGGCGCCGATATGCATGTTGAGCGTCTTGGTCTCGGTGTAATCCTCCACCGCATGGCGGCCGAGTTCGCGGCCGAGGCCGGATTGCTTGTATCCTCCGAACGGCAGCTCGGAGGCGCCGTCCATGAAGGTGTTCATCCAGACCGTCCCTGCCCTGACCTTCCGACCGATCGTCAGGCAGGTGTCGAAGTCACGGCTCCAGACGCCAGCGGAAAGGCCGTAGTCTATGGAGTTGGCGATCGCGATCGCCTCACTGGTGGTTTCGAACGTGAGGACGGACAGCACCGGTCCGAAGACTTCCTCGCGCGCAACCGCCATGCCTGGCGTGACAGCTTCGAGGATCGTCGGCGCCATGTATTGCCCCATGCCCAAGTCGAGCTTTTCGCCGCCATGCGCCACCTGCGCACCGCTGCTCGTCGCACCGGCCACGTAACCGGCAATCTTTTCCAGATGCTGCGGTGTGATGATCGCGCCCACTTGCGTTGTCGGATCGAGCGGATCGCCAACCTTGACGTTTTTGGCGAGTTCGGCGACGCGCTTGACCACGTCGGAAGCGATGCTCTTGTGCAGGATAAGGCGCGAGCCCGCATTGCAGCACTCGCCGGCATTGAAATAGGCGCCGAAGACGGCCGCGTCGATGAACGCATCGAGATCCGCATCCGGGAATACAATCTGCGGGTTCTTGCCGCCCAGTTCCAGCGAGACCTTCTTCAGCGTCTGCGCGGCATTCGTCATGGTGAGCTTGCCGACGCCGGTTGAGCCGGTGAACGACACCATGTCGACCTCCGGATGGGACGTCATGATCGCGCCGACCTCTGGTCCCGTGCCGGTGACAATGTTGACGACGCCATCGGGCACGCCTGCTTCCTGAAGGATTTCGCCAAGAACCAGCGTCGAGCCCGAGGTCAGTTCGGATGGCTTGACGACCGTGGTGCAGCCCGCCGCCAACGCAAAGGGAAGCTTCTGGCCGACGATCAGGAAGGGGAAGTTCCAGGGAGTGATGATCGATACGACGCCGATCGCCTCACGCAGGACAACGCCCAGCGTGCCGTCTCCAAGCGTGTTGTAGCTTTCGCCATGAAGATCGCGGGCGAGCGCTGCTGCGTATCGCCAAATGTCGACCGAACCGGCGATTTCGCCGCGCACCTGGGAGATCGGCTTGCCGGCCTCGATCGCGTCCAGGTAGGCGAGTTCGTCCGCACGGGCTGAGATCAGGTGGGCAGCCTTGAGCAAGATGGCGGAACGTTCGGATGCCGTCATTCTGGGCCAGGGACCCGTGTCAAACGCCTTGCGGGCGGCTTTGATGGCGCGCTCGGCATCGGCTTTGCTTCCCGCCGGAAAGCGGCTCACGACGACGCCATGGCTTGGCGCCACGCGCTCGATCGGCTGGCCGGAGCCGGCCTCCCACTTGCCATCGACCAGCATCTTGAAGTCGCGGGCCTTGTGATCGCTAAGCGCCTTGGGAGTAACCAGAACCGTCATTACCATTCTCCTTTGAAGTGTGCAGGGCGTTTTTCGGTGAACGAAGCCACCCCCTCATTGAGATCGCCGGTCTTCGCAACGAGGATCGAGCCCAGCGCCTCGACGGCCGTGCCATTGTCCTCGCCGTTCGCGGAGGCAATCATCAGCTTGACCACTTCAAGTGCAGCCGGCCCCCTCATCGCGATGCGGGCCGCATATTCCTTGGCCGCTTCCACGGCATTACCGGTCGATGTCACCACATCGACGATGCCGAGCGTGCGGGCTTCCTCGGCGGTGAAGATCTCACCGCCCAGCGCCATGCGCCTGACCACCTGCGCGCCGAAGCGCTTCACAAGACGCTGCGTGCCCGACCAGCCGGGAACCATGCCGAGGCCTGTTTCCGGAAGTCCGATCTTGATGTGCTCTTCGCCAATGCGAATGTCGGCGACGCCGGCAAGCTCCAGCCCACCGCCGAGCGCATGGCCGTTCAAGGCCGCGATCAGAGGCATTCTGAGGGTCGCAAGTCTTTCGAAGATGCGATGTCCGTGGCGTACCCAGGCATGACCAAACTCCTGTGGCCGCATGCCGCCCCAGGCCTTGATGTCGCCGCCCGCTGAGAAGCCCTTGCCTTCGCCTGTCAGGATCGCCACACGAACGTCGCCGTTAGCCTCGACGTCATCGGCGGCATCTGCCAGCGCCTTGAGCATGTCGAGATCAAGCGCATTCAGCTTTTCCGGACGCGATACCGTCATGATCGCGATGTGATCTTCGACGTGGATCTTGACCGTGCCGCTAGCCATTGAACGTGCCCTCCAGGACGCGGGCGCTCTTCTTCGGTAGAGTCAGGCCGATGTTTGCTTCACCAAAGAGTTTCGCATCCATGACCTTGAGGTCCTCTGCTATGATGAGCGAGAACTCGGACTGATCGAGGATATGGGCCTGCAGGTCGACACCCGGCGCAATCTCCGTGAGAACAATGCCTTCAGGCGTCAGCTTCATCACGCATCGTTCGGTGACATAAGTGATGTCCTGGCCCTGCTCGATCGCCCGCTTGCCGGAGAAGGTGACATGCTCGACCTCGTTGACGAGCTTCTTCAACTTGCCTTCCTTCTCGATCACGAGCTTGCCGTCGACGATCGCGAGCTTTGCGCCGGCATTGAACATCCCCGAGAAGACGATCTTCTTCGCACGCGCCGTGATATCGACGAAGCCGCCGGCACCCGCGGTGACGTGGGGACGGAACGACAACTTCGAAACGTTCACCGAGCCATCACGGCCGATCTCGAGGAAGGAGAGCAACGAGGCGTCGAAGCCGGCGCCCTGGAAATAGGTGAACTGGTATGGCGAGGGCATATAGGCGTCGGCGTTGGATGCACAGCCGAACGCGAAGTCCAGCAACGGGACACCGCCGACGGCACCCTGTTCGATGACCCAGGTGACGGAGCCGTGCAGCCCTTCCTCAAGGAGGATGCGCGGCACGTTGGCGGAAATGCCGAAGCCCAGATTGACGCAGCTGCCTGCCTGCAACTCTTGGGCAACGCGGCGCGCGATGACCTTCTGGATGTTGAATTCCGGAACGCGGAAGCTCTCCAACGGGCGAAAAATCTCGCCTGAGATAGCCGGATCGTAGAGCGTCTGAGTGGTCTGCTTCTGGTCCGGATCGACGATCACGTAATCGACGAGCATACCGGGGACGCGCACGTCATGCGGCTTCAGCGAACCTTCCTTGGTGATCCGCTTGACCTGAGCGATGACGATGCCGCCATTGTTGCGGGCAGCAAGCGCCTGGTCGAGACCGCCGAGATAGGCACCCTCGTGTTCATAAGTCAGGTTGCCGCGCTCGTCCGCGGTCGTCGCGCGGATGATGACGACCTGCGGCACGATCGACGGGAAGAACAGGTAGTCGTCGCCTTCGAACGAGACGCGCTTGACCACCGGGTCCTGGGCAGCGAGGTCGTTCATAGCGCAACCCTGCCTCTTTGAATCCACGAACGTGTCGATGCCCACCTTTGTCAGGACACCCGGGCGTTTGGCGGCAGCCTCCCGGTGAATATCGAACATGATGCCCGAGGGAATGTTGTAGGCCGGAATTTCGTTGTTCGTGATCATTTGCCAGATCAGCGGCGGCTCCGCGCTGGATGGTCCCGACGGATAGGAGCCGCCGATGATACGTTTGAGCAGGCCCTTCTTGGCGATATAGTCCACACCCCTGATACCGCTCATGTCGCCTGCCGCGATGGGATGCAGCGTCGTGATATCGCGCGGATGACCGGTGCTATCGAAGCGCTCGCCGATCGCCTTCAGCATCAGGTCGGGGCAACCGAGGCCGCTCGACGACGATACGGAGACAACCGCTCCGTCGGGGATCAGTGCTGCGGCTTCCGTCGGGGTAATGTGCTTGCTCATCTGATTACTCAAAGCCCTGTTTCGATTTTCACGGCCGAGCCGCTTTTCGCCGCCTCGACAACGGCGGGACCCGTCGCCAGCGACCAACTCATGCCTGCCTCCTGTTGGAACCGCCTGCCAGGTTTGCTCCACAGGTCTCCCGGACCACGAGCCGGACAGAGGAGACGATTGACTCCGCTTCCGCCCTACCCGCGCTGATCTGCTTCAGAAGCAGTTGCGCGGCGCGCCGGCCCATTCCCTGCGGATCCACCGAGATCGTCGTCAGCGCCGGAACGGCGGCTTTTGCCTCGATGACGTCATCGAAGCCGACCACTGCAAAGTCACGTCCAGGCTCGAGGCGCTGGGCGCGAAGCCCGTCGCACACACCGAACGCGACTGCGTCGTTGAAACACACAGCGGCAGTGGGAGCGGCAGCGATTGCCAGCGCTCGGCCGATCGCATCGACACCACCAGCTCTCGAGGGGGCGGAAGGCAGGATAAGATCTTCGTCAAGCTCAAGGCCGCAAGCCGCTATTGCGCCGCGATAGCCGTCGATGCGCTCGTCGAAAACCGCCGTATCACTAAAGCCGCCGATGAATGCGATCCGGCGGTGGCCAAGCGAAGCGAGATGCTGCACGCCAGCAGATATTCCCTCGCGATTGTCCGAAACGACGGACGAGACCTTAGCTCCCGGAACGTTGCGGACAGCCACGACGACGGGAATGCCAGCTGCGACCAGCGGCTTCAGGTCAGCGGCTTCGGTCGCACGGGCGGGCGACATGATCAGCCCTGAAATCCCATGCTCGCGCATGGAGGCGATAACTTCCCGCTGTCGGTCCAAACTCTCGCTGGTATTGGACAGGAACTGGACGAATCCCGCGGACTGGACGACCATGTCCACACCAACGGCGAGTTCCGCGAAGAACCCATTGGTCAGATCGTTGACGACCACACCGATAATTTTCGACTTCGAACCGGATTGGCGCAGATTGGCGGCTCCGCGATTGTACACGTAGCCAAGCTCGCGCATCACCGCGTTGACCTTCGCTCTCGTGCCGTCGTTCACCAGGGACGATCCTTGCAAGACAAGCGAAACGGTCGACTTGGAGACGCCCGCCGCCTTCGCAATATCGATGACGGTAACCCGCCCTTTTGTCATGAGATCCTCCAAAGGCCTCAGCCACGGTGCCCAAATACTTGGAACGTTCCAATTTTGTCAAGTGGCAATTCCGCATTTCTTGTCGGAACAGCAGTCGCCGTACAGGAATTACGCCTCTGCGATTCGGAATATCTAAGCCACGGAAAATACATCAATATCTTCTACAGCACTTGCTTATTCGCAAGAAATTGGGTCGGTGTCGATCTAGAATATTTTGGAACGATCTAAGCTAAACCAACCGAAGGTCGCGCATCAACGCTCCCCGCTGCTGAGCAAAAGTCACGGACATGTAGTGTCGGTAGGCTGGGCAGGAAACCGGCCCAGACGGTCTTTTGGATCTCCGCGCTGAGTCCCTTTACGCTGCGCGACCACTTGGCCCGCCGCTACCAAGCGCGACTGGCCAGCAGTCAGTCGCCAGCGATGAAGCCACCTATGGCATGCGTCAAAAATCCATGGTGAGATCGGCCGCTGGTAGGCCTGAGCTCGTGGAAGCCGTGATAGACAGCGCTGCGCCAACCGGAACTCGCCGCGTCAGAACTCCCCGATCAAACCGCGATCGGCGCCTTGATGCTGGCGTCGGCTTCGTAGCCGACCAGCTCGAAATCATCGAACTTGAACCCGAAGATGTCCTTCACGTCGGGGTTGATCCGCATGAACGGCAATGGCTTTGGCGTGCGCGTCAGCTGCAGCTTCGCCTGCTCGAAGTGGTTGTGATACAGATGCGCATCGCCGAGCGTGTGCACGAAATCGCCGAGCTTCAGGCCCGTTACCTGCGCCACCATCATTGTCAGCAGGGCATACGAGGCAATGTTGAAGGGTACGCCAAGGAAGATGTCGGCCGAACGCTGATAGAGCTGACAGGACAGCTTCCCGTCGGCGACATAGAACTGGAACAGGCAATGGCAAGGTGGCAACGCCATGTCATCCACCTCGGCAGGGTTCCATGCCGAAACGATATGCCGGCGTGAATTCGGGTTCTTGACGATGCCCGAAACGAGATTGGAAATCTGGTCGATATGGCCGCCATCGGGAGCAGGCCAGGAACGCCACTGAGCGCCGTAGACCGGCCCGAGGTCGCCGTTTTCGTCGGCCCACTCGTCCCAGATCGAGACTCCATTGTCCTTGAGGTAGCCGATATTGGTGTCGCCGCGAAGAAACCAGAGAAGCTCGTGGATGATGGAACGCAGATGCAGCTTCTTCGTCGTCAGGACAGGAAAGCCTTCCTGAAGATCGAACCGCATCTGATAGCCGAACACCGAGCGTGTGCCGGTGCCCGTTCGATCGCCACGATCGGCTCCGTGTTCCATGACATGCTTCAAGAGATCGAGATACTGCTTCATCGTCCGCCGCCGATTCCGTTCCGTACCTATTTAGGCGTTTTGCCCGTCGAAACCAATCATAGTGCGGCTATTATCCCGGCAATTCTCCGCGATACCTGCGAGACGCCCGGAGGCGCTATCAGGCTACCGTCAGGTTCGCATGTCTCCCTATGGTTAGCGCGGGGGCGCTCCACGGGGTTTCAGCACTGTCAGTATATTAGCGGCAATTCACGCCGCTTTCCTTTGGGGCCAAGCGCATTTTTTGGGGGAGGCGCAGGACTTAGCCGTGCCGAACACCAACCTTTACGATATCGGCTGTTCGACGGCGACGACATTGCTCACGCTCGACCGAATGATCGATCCGAACGTCAATTTCATTGGCGTCGACAATGCCCCTGACACGCTGGAAAAGGCGGCACAGAAAATCGAGCATGCAGACGCGCGGCGCCCGATCGACTTGAAAGTCGTCGATCCACCAGGGTCTTCACATGGAGAACGCCAGCATCGTCACCATGCTTCTGACGCTACAATTCATTCGCCCACTGTTTCGCGAGCGCGTAATGAGGATGATCTTCTCCGGCCTGAACGATCAGGGCTGCCTGCTCCTCGTTGAGAAATTGACCAGCGAGGATACGGCCTTCAACCGGCTGTTCATCCAGCACTATTACGACTTCAAGCGAGGAAACGGCTACTCCGAAATCGAGATCGCCCAGAAGCGCGAAGCGCTTGAAAATGTGCTCATCCCCTATCGTCTGGAGGAGAACATGCAGCTTCTGAAAGAGGTCGGCTTCCGCAGTGTCGAGGTCTTTTTCCGCTGGTGCAATTTCTGCGGCATCGTGGCCGTCAAGTGAGGCTGGGCGCAAAAAATGAAAGCAGCCATGATTCATATCGGGAACCTCTTCTTCAAATATCGCAATCAGGCGTTCCCGCTCATAATTGTCACCTTGTTTCTGATGACGCTACCGCCCTCGGAAATCGGGGGAAGCGTTACGGCGGAGCGCGTTAAAGACGTAGTTGCGCTTCTGATCCTGCTTGCCGGCCTGGCTTTGCGCGCAACAGTGATCGGCTATGCCTATATTCAGCGAGGCGGCCTGAAGAAGCGTGTCTACGCCGCCGATCTCGTGACCGAGGGGATGTTCGGCGTCTGCCGCAACCCGCTCTTTGTCGGGAACATGCTGATCTATGCAGCCGTGTTCTTGCTGCATGGAAATCCAATGGTCGTAGTTGTCGGCATAGCGCTCTTCATGCTCATCTACCAATGCATCGTCCACGCCGAGGAAGCATTTCTCGAAAACAAGTTTGGCGACGCCTATCGAGCCTACTGTGCCGACGTTCCGCGCTGGATGCTTCGCTTTGGCAATTTCGCGCCGGCGACGCATGGGATGGTGTTCAATGCGAAGCGCGTCATCGCGAAGGACTATTCGACGGTTTCCGCCGCCCTTCTGGCCGTTCTCCTGATCGAGATCTACCGGGTCGCCGGCGCAGCCAATGCGCTGTCTCTCCCCTACCTCTCTCTTCTTGTCTTCTTCGTCGCCGTCGTGGGCGCTGCCACCGGTATGGTGAGTCTGCTCAAGAAGCGCGGTGTCTTCAATGAGGCAACGGCCGCCTGCAGAGCACGGGCGAAGTTCCTGCAGTCCCGCTCACTACGAAACGGTTTTGTGACAACACCTCTTCCCAACCGAGGCGGAAAACACTATATCAGCCATGCCGGTCCTCGGGCCGGCTATGGCGATAAATGAGCGGTGTAATAAACCTATTGGACCCGGGGGCGGTACCCGGCGCCTCCACCAAAAACCGGCGGGCTTGCAACAAGATGGCCGGCTTTTGATGGGGGCGAAACAGGATCGACAAGGGTGTAAAGATCGTCTTTTTGCTCGGCATTGTACCGCCGTTATCGGGCTAAAATTGTAGTTGCAAACGACAACTATGCGGAAGCTCGTCTCGCTGCTTAATCGCGGTGTGACACTTCAAATAAAGCCCTAGTGGTTCGCACCTCTAGGCGGGGTCCGAAGGCACCTGGCAACAGAAGCCTTCACCTTCTCCCTTGCGCGCAAATCATGTATGGTTTGGTCAAGCATGACTCGGCTCAGGCCTTTTCCAGGGCGTCTTGGCATGCCATACAGCCTTGGGAAACGAGTCCGAACCAAAAGAAAGACAGGAAAGCATGGGGCAGGATCACATCCGTTACGACATTCTGGCACAGGACGCACTGCGTGGCGTCATCCGCAAGGTTTTGTCTGAAGTTGCCGCGACGGGCCGCCTGCCGGGCGAGCATCATTTCTTCATTACCTTTCTGACCGGCGCCCCTGGTGTTCGCATCTCGCAGCACCTGAAGGCGAAGTATCCGGAACAGATGACTATCGTCATCCAGCACCAGTTCTGGGAACTGAAGATCACGGAGACCACTTTCGAGATCGGCCTTTCCTTCTCTGATGTTCCGGAAAAGCTCTTCATTCCGTTCAACGCCATCCGCGGCTTCTATGACCCGTCCGTGAACTTCGAGCTGGAATTCGACGTGCCTCTCGCTGACAGCGAAGAGCTTCCCGCCGCTGAAATCACCGCCTATCCGGTTGCGTCCGAGAAGTCCGAGGAAACGCCCGCCGCCAAAGCCGATGGCGAGGAAAAGAAACCCGGCTCGGTCGTCTCGCTCGACGCCTTCCGAAAGAAGCAGTAAAACCAAGGGAAGCAACTGCTTCCCTTTTTCAATTCCGATCGAGGCCAACCGTGACCGCCGAAGTCGTCAATCTCCGCCAGTTCAAAAAGAAACAGGCCCGCGCCGACAAGGCGAAGCAGGCGGAGCAAAACCGTATCTCCTTTGGCCGCACCAAGGCCGAGAAGCAGCTGACGAAGGCGCTCAATGAGAAGGCCGAACGCTCTCATCAGCAAGGCCGGATAGAGAAATCTGAAGACGACAAATGAGCGCCCCGAGAAACGCAAAAGATTCCGGGATCAATCAGTTGGCAGGCTTTCTGGAGTCAACGTGTCAGCGGCTCGAACCGAATTCTGAAGCCTTGCGATGATCCGCAAGCACTCGGCTACTCTACACGGACACCGCACCAGCTTCTCGTTGGAAGACGAGTTCTGGACCGAGTTGAACATAATCGCCAAAGCGCGCGCCATCCCACTCGCAGCCTTGATTTCCGACATAGACGATCAGCGACAGCCGGAGAGCAACCTCTCGTCAGCGCTGCGCGTCTATGTCCTTCATTGGCTGAAATCCGAGAGCGCGGGCTAGTTCGCCTCGAAGGCTACCGCGCGTGAGGATGCCCACATACCGCGATCGCAAACACACTACTGCGGCACCTGCACGCCCGGCAACCCCGGCACCGTTTCGAAATTGAGTGAGTTCTCCGGGGGCACGGTAAGCTGCTCCTGTGCCCGTCGCGCCGCCTCTGCGGCCGCTTTTGCGTCCTCCGCCGCCTTTGCCTTGGCGCGCGCTTCGGCTTCAGCGTCAGCCTTTGCTTTCGCTTCCGCTGCCTGCCTATCGCGCTCGGCCTGCGCGGCCAAAGCTCTCAGGCGCTGCTCTTCCGCCTGCCGTTGCGCCTCGAAGGCTGCGGCCTTCTGGCGCTCGATATCGTTGAACTTGTAGAGAGCAACTTCACGGCGCAGTCGCTGCTTCTCCAGTACGTTGGACTGCAGGCGCTCGACGCGCCGGCGTTCGCGCTCGTAGGCGCGCAACGACAGGAAGCCGGTGATGTCCGTGACATCAATGGTTCGCCCAGGCGACGCGAGCAGTCCCGAAAAGTCGAGTCGTACCGCAGGCTCCGCACCGGGAAGCACCTCGCCACCCGGATTCAGTGCAATGTTGAGCGACGCATTGATGCGCTCCTGTGGCAGGTCGATCTGGCCGTTGCCGACGAGCTTTGCCTGGTCGGTCGTCACGCTGACGTTCTGAAAGCGCAGAACCCCATCCGTCACGTTGAACGGAATCGCAGTCGGCGGCAGCTTCGCTTCGCCGTTGTTGAGCAAGGTCTCGACGATCGGATGAACCTTGCCGGCATTCAGCTGATCCTGCATCGGATCGGTGGCGGCCAGTAATGGCGCCAGCATGCCGAGATTGAGACCACGTACGCTGATATCGCCAAGCCGAAGCTCGCCGGAGCCGTTCAAAGAACCAGCGATATCCTTCATGGACTTGCCGGAAGCCTCCATGGAGAGCCCAAGCCCGAACTTGCCGTTGGCGACCGGCGCGCCATCCCGGGGCCACACGACACCGGCCAAATCCGCATCTGCCAGCGCCAGTTGCGTCTGGAAGAAGCCCGTACCGTCAGCATTGGTAAACAGCAGGCTGCCGTTGACGGTGCCGCCATCCCAACCGCCCTTGATGTCGTTCAGCTGCAGTTCGTCGCCCTTGTAGGCCACGTTTGACGTGAAATCCGAAATCGCGCCGGACCAGCCAGGCCAGAATTGCTTGGCGGAGAGCTTGAGGTTGACGTCCAAATCCTTGAAGATCGGCAAGCCCAGCGCGCCGGCCGACAGGTCGCCGGTCGCCGCATCCGTCATAGGTCCGTAAACAGCTTCCCCTAGCCAGGTGGCATCGGCCTTGGATAGCGCCAATTCGCCCGTCGCCGTGGTCTTTTCCGCTTTACGGTCGACGGTCAGGGCGCCGCTGAACTCGTTGTCGGCGGCATGTCCTGCGATATCCGCAAAGGAAATCTTGTCGCCATCGATGGTCGCGTTCGTTGTCAGCTTGAACGGCAGGCCCGTACCCATTTGCGGCACAGCGATGCCGTTCATGACAAGATACGGATCAAGATCGGCACTCTCCAGGGATACTGCAAGCTGTCCGTTCATGAAGGCCTGCGGGCGAACGTCCACCTTGCCGCCAGCCGTAAACGATGTGCGGTCGGTGGCAAATGTCAGCTGGGCGTCGGCAGGATCCGTTCCTTCTGCCTGCACCTTCAGGGTCAGGCGTCCATTGGCGTCGGCCTCGACCGGCAACGGATCAAGACCCGCCTGCCCAAACAGGATCGAGGTGACGCTGTTCTCAAGCGTCGCCTCAAGGCTCGTTGTGCCCTTACCCGTCAGCGCCAGAAGATCCGACATGCGGTAGTCGAGGTTGACACGACTGCCGTTGGTCACCCCCGCCAATGTCAGGGTCAGGCCGTCGCCCTCGTCGCCTCCGAGAGTCAAAGCTCCGCGCAGTGCGGTATTCGTGTACCACGCGGCATTGCGCACAAGCCTATCCATGACCGGATGCTGCGGCAGATGCTGCTTGAGCATTGTGAAGAATGAGCCCGGATCCGCCGATTTGAAGGTGATTTCCCCAGAGCCCTTGTAATCGAGCAGCGATCCCTCGGCGCGACCGGTCGCAGTCACTTCGGCACCCGCCAGGTTCTTGATAGAAAGCTTGTCGACCGCGAGAGCCCCATCGGCAATTGCAAAGCTCGCCTCGACATCGCCCGCTTCGACGCCGAAGGCTGTAAACTTGTCGGCCTTGAGCCGTGCAGTGATCTTGTGATCGAGTACGTTGTCGCCGCCATCCTGGCCGGTGAACAGCCCTGTCAGCGCACGCAGTGCATCCAGATCGAGTGCGTCGCCGGCAAGCGCGACATCAAGCGTCGGTACCTGGTTGGCCAACGCCTGTCGGTCCATCCGACCCTTCAACGTGGCCTGTCCAACGGCGATTTCCAGGTTGTTGAACGTCTGCCGGTCATGCGTGAGGCTGACATCAGCGGAGAAGCCCGCCTGCCGCAGTTGCCGGATCGCCGGATCGACTGAGCCGGAAAGCCATGCCGCAAGGCCCGTGGGCTGATTGGAGGCCACCGTGATCTGCCCAACGAACGATGCTTGCCCCTGCAAATTGAGCTTGCCCTGGCCTTCCACCTGTGTGCGTCCCGGAAGCGTGCCGACCACGTTGTCGATGATCCAGCCCTTGCCAGCGGGTTGCACATCGAGCTGGATATCGCGGATTGTCGTGTCGCCGGCGACGATCGCCGGCAACCGAACTGTTGCCTTACCCGGCACCTGCGGTACAGGCACTTGCGAAACGATCTGAATCAGCGCGTTCAGGCGCTGCCGCGCCGATAGGCCGGGATCGCGCGTCGTCTTGCCATTCGCACCCTGATTGCCGATGCGATTGACGTCGATCTGCTGGCCGTTCGCAATCAGCAGGAATTGCGGCTGACTTCCGGTGTCCAGGGTCGCCTCGCCCGTGACCACATAGGGATCATCGGTGGCTCCGATCTCGAGACGGTATTCCGGTATACGAATGCTCTCGTTCGTAAGCTCGAACTTGCCTTTCAGTCGCGGAGGAACATCGGTCTTGTCGGCCGCCTTGGCGTTCCGGCTCTCGATCGATGCAGATATCGCTCCCTGATAGTTCGGCCTGCGGTCGACAAGTTTCAACTCGCCATCGAGATCGACCATCACCGGTTGCTTGTCGGGCTGCAGTCGCGTGCGCATCCGCAGGATCCCGTTCTCATCAGGCTGATTGCTGGCGATCATGAAACTCCCATGTGCGCCATCCAGCGCCGCATCGCCTTCGATCCTCCACGGACCGGCAAGCGACTTAGCCGACATTTCGGCGTTCAGTCCTGTGATGCGGCGCGACCGCCCTGACTGGTCGTCAATGAACTGAATATCGCCGCCAGTAACGTGGACGTTTTCGAGAACAACCGTCTTGGCCGGAATTTCGGGTTGGCTGCCACGGGTCCAATCGAGCGTGCCATCCTTCAAGAGGCGCAGCTTCACCCGCGGATTGACCACGCGCATGTCGAAGATCAACGCCTCGCCGGAAAGGAAAGGCGCGAGTTCAGCATCCATGGAGAACTGCTCGATCTGCACGATCGGCGACCCGTCGACCTCCTGTCCAACGCGTACATCATGCAGCGTCACCGAAGGGAACGGCAGGAGGCGCGCGTCCACCGCTCCGTGCACGACGACCTTTTTGCCGATAATCCGGCTCGCCTGATCCTCAAAATTCTTTCGGAAATCGGTCCAATCGATAAACAGCGGTGCCAGCAGCGCTACGAACAGCGCCACCACAATCACTCCGCCCAAAAAGACGAGGAACCGGCCTACCAACTCAACTATTCTCCATTCGGGAATCCATCGCGGACACTAGAGCATGATCCCGAAAGCTGTGAAGCAGCTTTCGGGCAACATCATGCCCTATTTAATTGATTTGGAGATGAATTCGCCTCATCGCCAGTCAATCTTCCGTAGCGTCAACCCTGCCGGCCCACAGGCTCGACGGAATCCCACTTCAGGTGCGGTGGAATATCTTGCCAGGATTGAAGATATCATCCGGATCGAGCGCCTTCTTGACCTGCCGCATCAGTTCAACCGTGCCGCCGAGCTCCTCTTCCAGGAATGCCATCTTGCCCTGGCCGATGCCGTGCTCGCCAGTGCAGGTGCCGTCCATCGCCAGAGCGCGAGCGTTGAGCCTGCCGACAAAGGCCTCGGCAGCAGCAATGCCCTCCTCGGTCTTGTCGTCGAACAACAGGAGCACATGGAAGTTTCCATCGCCTGCATGCCCGACGATCATCGCCAGCAGGCCATGTTCCTCTATATCGATCTGCGTCTCGCCGATACAATCGGCAAGACGGGAAATAGGCACGCAGACATCCGTCGAGAGCGCGGCCAATTCCGGCGCCAGCGCGCGCGATGCCCAGTAGGCATCGTGCCTTGCCTTCCAGAGCCTGCTGCGCTCCTCGGCGTTGACTGTCCATGAGAACGCGCCGCCTCCACATTCGGAGGCAATCTCGGCAAACTGTTCCGATTGCAGGGCAACGGTTTCATCTGTGCCATGAAATTCGAGGAAGAGCGTCGGCGTTTCCTCGTAGTTCAGCTTGGAATAGGCATTGCAGGCACGAATTTGCAGCGCATCGAGAAGTTCGATGCGGGCGACCGGAATGCCCATCTGGATGGTCATGATGACGGCATCGCAGGCGGCCCGAACAGTCGGAAAGGCGCAGACGCCACCGCCGATCTTCTGCGGGATGCCCTGCAGCCTCAGCGTCACCGACGTTAGTATGCCAAGCGTGCCTTCCGCGCCGACAAACAACCGGGTCATATCGTAGCCGGCTGACGACTTGCGGGCGCGTCGTGCGGTACGGATTTCTTCTCCGTTCGCAGTAACCGCGGTCACGGCAAGCACGTTGTCCTTCATCGTGCCGTAACGCACGGCATTCGTTCCGGAGGCCCGCGTCGAAGTCATGCCACCGATCGAAGCGTTTGCTCCAGGATCGATCGGGAAGAATAGACCGGTGTCACGGAGATAGGTATTGAGCTCCTCCCGCGTTACCCCGGGCTCGACGGTACAATCGAGGTCCTCAGCATTAACTTCAAGAACCCGGTTCATTCGGCTGAAATCGATCGATATACCGCCATTCGGCGCATTGACCTGCCCTTCAAGCGAGGAGCCGGTGCCGAAGCCGATAACCGGCACCTTGTGTTCCGCGCAGACTTTGACTGCCGCCTTCACGTCGTCGGCATTCTCGGCAAAAAGCACACCGTCAGGCGGCTGCGCCGGGATGTAAGTGGTGGTATGCGCGTGCTGTGCGCGGAAGGCCTCGCCGGTCTGGAAGCGCTCACCAAAGCTCTGTTTCAGAACAGCAAGAGCGGCGGTGATGCCTGTTTCGTGCCGTGTTCCGGATTTTGCATCTTTGAGCGCCATCTCTTTGATCTCCTTCATCTTCACACCCGGAGGCAGGTTGGTATGAGACAAGAGACGGCGCGTGTCTAGTGCATGATTAAGGGGAACTGTCCCCGATCGAGCACCCTTAGACCACCGGCGGGTTTAGCCGCGCAAACGCTTCCTGCCTGCGGTATGGGAAGTAGGGATAGGGCGCGGTTACACTGCTCGCTTTGTCGAGCTTTTCCACCTGCTCCTTGGCCAATGACCAGCCGACGGCACCGAGATTCTGCCGCAGTTGCTCCTCGTTGCGCGCGCCGATAATGACGCTGGAAACAGTGGGGCGACCGATCAGCCAATTGAGCGCGATCTGCGGGACGGTCTTGCCCGTTTCTTCGGAAATCTCCAGCAGCGCATCTACGATATCATAGAGCTTCTCATCATCGACCGGCGGCCCGAATTCAGCCGTCTGATGCAGCCGACTGCCTTCTGGCCATGGTTGGCCACGGCGGACCTTGCCGGTGAGACGGCCCCAGGCAAGCGGACTCCAGACCAACGCACCGACGCCCTGGTCGGCAGCGAGCGGCATCAGTTCCCATTCGTAATCGCGGCCGGCAAGGGAGTAGTAGACCTGATGCGCAACATAGCGCGGGTAGCCATGCCGCCCAGCAATGCCGAGCGAGTTCATCAGCTGCCATCCCGCGAAATTGGAGACGCCGACATAGCGGATTTTCCCTGCCGCGATCAGCCCGTCCAGTGTTGCGAGTACCTCTTCGATCGGCGTCGAAGCATCGAACGCATGGAGCTGCAACAGGTCGATATAGTCGGTCCCTAGGCGTTTCAACGCCTCGTCAGTGGAACGTATCAGGCGCGAGCGCGACGTTCCCCAATCACCAGGTCCGTCGCCCATCGGTAGCGCGATCTTGGTTGAGATCAGCACGGCGCCGCGCCGGCCGGCGATAGCCTGGCCAAGGACTTCCTCGGAGGCGCCGCCCGAATAGACATCTGCGGTGTCGAAGAGATTGACGCCCGCTTCCAGCGAAATGTCGATCAAGCGTCGAGCTTCGGCGGCGTCCGTGTTGCCCCAGGCACCGAAGAGCGGACCCGAGCCTCCGAATGTTCCCGCACCGAAGCTCAAAACCGGCACCCTGAGGCCCGATGCGCCGAGATTTCTGTATTCCATGGTCGGTCTCCTGTTGTGGACTTCAGAAGAGATAGACACTGAATCTATCGTGATATAGATTGCCGGGAAGAAAACTATCCATGAATTGAATTCATCATGAGTCGACAAGACATCAATCGCTCCGGCGAAATGGAAGTCTTCGTGCGTGCCGTCGAACTCGGCGGTTTCACGGCCGCAGCGCGTGCCTGCCGCATGACACCATCTGCCGTCAGCAAGCTTGTGGCGCGCCTTGAGGCACGCCTCGGCGCTCGCCTCGTCAACCGTTCGACCCGCAAGCTGCATCTGACGCCGGAGGGATCCGCCTTTTATGAGCGTAGCGTTTCGATCCTTGCGGACATCGCGGAGGCTGAACGCTACGCCTCCACCGGCGAGCAGGCCGTGGGTCCCATCCGCATCAACACGAGCGCTTCCTTCGGCCATCATATCCTTGCACCGCTCGTTTCGGATTTTCTGGCGCTCAATCCCGCCGTCACCCTCGACATCTCTCATACCGACGCCATTGTCGATCTTGTCGAGGATCGCGCCGATGTGGCGATCCGCGCCGGACCGTTGAAGAGCTCTAGCCTCATTGCCCGCAAGCTTGGCTTCACCCGCAACGTCATCGTGGCGTCGCCAGACTACTTGAAGCGCGAAAGCGAGCCGAAAACCATTACCGACCTGAAGCACCATCGCCGTATCGGCTTCTCATACGCGCGCAGCGTTCAGGGCTGGCCGTTATTCGATGGCGGCGAGACCATTGCGCTACCAATTACGCCAGGCGTCCAGGTGGGCGACGGCGAAGCGATGCGATATATGGCGCTGTCAGGTGCAGGCCTGGTCCGCCTCGCCACCTTCACCGTTCGCGCCGATATCGAGACCGGGCGACTGGTTCCGGTTCTCGAGGATCTCAACCCCGGCGACATCGAGGAGTTCTACGCCGTCTACATTGGCCAGGGCGGTCCGTTGCCGGCTCGCGTGCGGGCCCTGCTCGACTTCCTGGCGGAGCGTGTCAGCCTCTGACCTCGCGAAACCGACAGGATTTCGCAATTGACCGCTTCCCCGGCAGGCGCCTATATCGGCGCATATCCTCCGGCCCTCCGGCCGGCTTCTTTTGCCAGCCAGTGCTGCTCTCCTGCTTCGCCTGATCGCGTCTCCAGCATTGGCAAGACATGCATGGGAATCATGCCGTTGTACGACACCAGCCGCTTCTTTCGATACGCCAGCCTGCCGCGATGGATTCTCCTGCTCAGTATCTCGACCCTGCTTGTGGTCGGGCTTGAAATGCTCGGGCTGCCAGCCTCGCTCCTTATCGGCCCGATGGTGGCGGCAATCATCCTTGCCCTTTCCATCGGCCAGGGATCGCTTCAGGTGCCGCGCTGGCCACTCCTCTTCGGGCAGGCGCTCGTCGGTTTTCTGATGGCGCGCGCCATCACTGTCGATATCCTCAAGACCATGGCGACCGACGCGCCACTTTTTCTCGCGATGATCTTCTCCGTCATCGTTGCCGCGGCCGGCCTTGGCTGGCTGCTGACGCGCTGGCAGGTCTTGCCGGGAACGACCGCGGTTTGGGGTTCCTCGCCAGGCGCGGCGTCCGCGATGGTCATCATGTCCGAAGCTTATGGCGCCGATGCCCGTCTCGTCGCCTTCATGCAATATCTGCGGGTGGTCTTCGTCGCGGTGGCGGCCTCGGTTGTCTCGCGCCTCTGGGTTGCCGCCGATGGTGGCGAACCGCCGCCCTTCATCCTCTTCCCCTCGGTCGACTGGCAGGCGCTGGCCGCCACTGTCGCCCTCACCTGCCTGTCCGCCTACATTGCGGTGCGCTTTCGCATTCAGGGCGGCACAATCACCGTGCCGTTGGTTCTCGGCGCGCTGCTTCAAGGATTCGGGTTGTTCAAGATCGAACTTCCGCTCTGGCTGCTGGCGATCAGTTATGCCCTGATCGGCTGGAACATCGGACTGCGTTTCACACGCCGCATCGTCATGCACGCCGCGCGTGCCCTGCCCCGCGTCGCGGCCTCTATCCTGCTGCTAATGTCGATCTGCGGCTGTATGGCCCTTGCCTTGCACAAATTCGCCGGCGTCGATCCGCTGACGGCCTATCTGGCGACCAGTCCCGGCGGGGCTGATTCTGTGGCGATCATTGCGGCGTCAACCGACGTCGACGTGCCCTTCGTGATGGCGATGCAAACCGGCCGCTTCCTAGTGATCCTGTTTACTGGCCCAATGCTGGCACGCTTTATCGCGCGCCGCTCCGGCCTTGCGGAGAAGCCCGTCTAAGGCTCGCCCATTGGCCGGGCGTCATGCCATAGGCCTTTTTGAAATGACGTGTCAGATGGCTTTGGTCTGCAAAGCCCGTCGCCGCGGCCACATCCGAAAGCCCGTCACCCACCCCGATCATGGCGCGCGCCTGCTGCAGCCGCCGCATGAGCAGATAGCGATGCGGGCTTGTGGCGAAGGCGGCCCGGAAGTGCCGCGAAAGGGAGAAGCGGTCAAGACCGGTGACCGTCTCCAACTCACCGGATCGCACCGCTTCCGTCGCATGTGCTTCGAGATAATCGCGCGCCAATCTAGCACGCTGCCACGCAACGTTGCCGAGCGGCCGCCGCGGCGTCTTTGCATGCTTTGCAAGTCCGCCGGCAACACGCGAAACAAAGTCGTCGACGAACAACTCGTCGAGCTCGCGATCCAGCTCACTGAGTGCAGCTAGCAGCGTACCCGCCAAAACCGGATCTCCGATGACAGGGTCGTCAACGAAAGGCAGCCCGATCTTTTCCGCTCCAAGGCATTGGAGCAGTAGCGCCGGCTCAAGATAAAGCATGCGATATTGCAGCCCATCATCGGTGCCTGCTCCACCATCATGCTCCTCGTCCGGATGGAGCACGAGCACCTGCCCGGGCATGCTGAAGCGCCGCTGGCCGCGATAAGAAAAGGTCTGCACGCCTTTCATCGTGACGCCGAGAGCATAGGTATCGTGGCGATGCGGCTCGAAGGCCTTGCCGGAAAACTGCGCTTCCATCCGCTCGATTCCCGGAAAAGCCGGCGCAATCACGATCCCGTCTGCGCCGCGCTCCGTGCACAAACGTTCAAGACCCTCGAAGGCGTGACTGGTTACATCCTGGTCCAACGTGACTTTCGAACCTGCATGAAAGAGACTGGAATGTTTGATACCAAAATTGCGATCGTCCTGCGAAACAATCTTGCATCCTGGCAGAAGCTGAACGTCACGGCTTTCCTGATGAGTGGCATTGCCGGCCAGCACCCCGAGATGATCGGCGAGGCCTACAAAGACCGCGCCGGCAATCTCTACAATCCGCTTTCCATCCAGCCGATCATTGTACTGTCGGCAGAGGACGAAACGATGTCGACAATCCACCGCCGCTCGCTCGAGCGCGGCATAACCTCGTCGCTGTTCATCGAGGAGATGTTTGCAACCGGCCACGACGCCGCCAACAGGGCCGTCTTTGCCGAATACGCACCCGACGATGCCAAGGTCGTCGGCATAGCCATCCGGGCCGAAAAGAAGATCGTCGACAAGATCACCAAGGGCGCGACGATGCATCAATAACGAAAACGGCCGGGCGCTGGCCCGGCCGTTTCTCTTGACTGAAGTCTGGATCAGCTCTGCGTGACAGGCGCAATCTGGATTTCGACGCGGCGGTTCTGAGAACGTCCAGCTTCCGTAGCGTTGGAAGCGATCGGCTGCGACGGACCGAAGCCGACAGCGGAAACGCGGCGCGGGTCGATGCCCTGCGTGCCGAGATAATCGGCAACCGACATGGCGCGGCGCTGTGACAGATCCTGGTTGTGCTGCAAGCTGCCGGTCGAGTCGGTGTGGCCGTTGACGTCGATCAGCGTGCGGTTAAACTTACGCAGGACGATCGCGACAGAATTCAGCGTTGGATAGAAGCCAGACTTCACAGCGTCCTGGTCAACATCGAACGTGATGTTGGACGGCATGTTGAGGATGATGTTGTCGCCGCGGCGGGTCACCGAAATGCCCGTTCCCTGGAGCTGGGCGCGCAGTTCCGATTCCTGCTGGTCCATGTAGTTGCCGATCGCACCGCCTGCGAGCGCACCGACGCCGGCGCCGATCAGCGCGGCATTGCGACGTCCGACCGGCGAGCCGCCGACCGCCAAACCGGCAAGCGCGCCAACGCCGGCACCCAGCAGCGCGCCGCCCGATGTATTCGACATCTTCTGCTCGCCCGTATAGGGGTCGGTCGTGGTGCAAGCACTAAGGTAAGTTGCGGCAACAGTCAGAAGTATGAATTTCTTGATCATGGACGGGCGAATCTCCAATTCGGTGTTAATGCGACCAGTATTAAGGATTGCGGCAACAAGATGAAGCAGACGCTGCAGATGCTCGAAATTGGGCAAAAAGCACAACTACTGCGGACGGCAAGCAACAACAACGGCCAGGCCGCTAAGTCGCCCGTCGGAATCTAAGCGACAGTTCTACTTCAAGACGACCGGTTAGAGGTTCTGGAAGAGTTGGCGAACCGTGTCGTAGCTGGCGTTGGCGATGTTCAGCGACTGCAAGCCAAGCTGCTCTTGGGTTTGTAAGGCACGCAGCAGGCTCGACTGCTCTTCCATATCGGCGTCGATCAGACGGCTGATGCCGCGGGAATAGGAGTCGTCCAGCGACTGCGCGAAGTCGCTCTGGATGCTGATGCGCTTTTCAAGCGCACCGAAGGCCGAGCCAACCGTCGTCATCTGGTTCAGCATCATATCGACGACGGTGATCATCTCCTTCACCTGCGCCTGCGTCGTGCTGCTCGAAACACCGATTTCAACCTGCCCAGCCGTGTTACCAGCGCCTTTGAGCATCACATAGTTCTGCGAGGCACCGGCCTCGGTCGCGAAATACTGGGATGTAAGAGCGCCATATTCACCGGAACCGGTGGTACGGTCGTCAATCAGGTAGCGAGCATCCTTCGAGGTGGTTGCCCCAACGGGCGCGAGATCGACCTCATAGCTCAGCATATCGACCTTCACCGTTCCGTCGGAATAGCGGATGAACGACGACGGGATCTCCCTCGGCTTGGAGGGATCGGCCGAATCGTCGATCGCAACCCAGTTGTCGCCGTTGAACTCCGCCGACTGCGCGACCGACCGGAGCTGATCTTTCAAGTGGGCGATATCGGTGTTGATCTTGTCCTTGTCGACACCAGACTCGGTCGCTGCGACCAGCTTTGCCTTGATCTCGCTGACGAGATCAATTGCGCTGTCGACGGCGTTATAGGCCGTGCCCATCGTCGCAGCGGCCAGGCCGAGAGCGTCGCGAATGGCCGATTGAGCTTTCTGATCAGTTTTCAGGGTCGAACTAATCGCCCAATAGGCGCCGTTGTCGGCCGCTCTTTCGACTCTGAGGCCGGTTGACACCTGCCTCTGGGTTTTGGTCATGTCGCGACCGATGTCGCGCAATACATACAGCGCGGCATCCACCGAGGTGCGCCGATAAATGCTCAAGGTACTGTACTCCGAACACAACAATACACTGATACAAACAAACCGTACCGCGAACGATCATTGTCCGGGAGCGCCTGAACGAGGCACCAGGGCGGCCCTCAGAAAACGCTGGAGGACCTTTCGGCTTCTGTCGGAATGATTACCGCTCACACTTAAAAAACGTCTAAAATTTAGAAGAAATTCATCCAATCCTACAACTTTTTATAAGCCATAACTCGCAGGACCTTACCCGCTGAAGGCGCGGTTCATTCTGCCGCCTCCAGCCGACCTGCCTTGGCGGCAGGGCGCGGACGCGATGCGTGTGCCATTTCTTCGTGGAGCCGCTCCTCTTCGTGAGCATGCGGCTTCGCGAAGCGGGCAATCAGCAGGTAAGCGACCGGCGTAATGTAGAGCGTCACCAGTGTCGCAAAGCCAAGCCCTCCAACGATAACCCAGCCAAGCGCAACGCGCGCTTCCGCGCCAGCGCCATGGGCGAAGACCAGCGGAACGCCGCCGAGGATCGTCGCTATCATGGTCATCATCACGGGGCGCAGGCGTAGCGCGCACGCCTTCTCAATGGCCGTGCGCACCTCCTCGCCGCGATCGCGGAGTTGGTTGGCAAATTCAACGATCAGAATACCGTTCTTCGCCATCACGCCCACAAGCAGAACAAGGCCGATCTGGCTGTAGATATTGAGGCTCGACCCGGTAATGATCAGCGCGAAGACGGCGCATGCCAGCCCGAGCGGAACCGTCGACATGATGATAACCGACGACAGCACACTCTCGAACTGCGCGGCCAGAACCAGGAAGATGATGACGATTGCAAAGCCAAAGGTCAGTGCCATGCCGCTTGAGTTCTCCTCCAGCGTCGCCGCCTCGGCAAGTGGCACGAGACGCGCACCGGCAGGCAGGATCGATTTGGAGATCTCGCTTACTTCCTTGACGGCATCTCCGAGCGAAAGACCATTCTTCAGGCCGGCCGTGATCGCTACCGACGCAAGCTGCTGTTCGCGGTTCAATTGCGGCGCGACCGAGCTCTCCGTCAGTGACGCGATTACAGACATCGGCACGATCTTGCCATCGCCCGTCTTCAGGAAGACGTTCTCTAGATCCGTCGGATCGTCGAGCGGTCGGGTGTTCGACGTGAGCAGCACCGGATAGGCTTCGCCCTTGACGAAAACGTCAACGACCGATCGCCCTTCCAGGAGCGACTGCATAGCCGTTGAAAGGCCGGTGATGTCGATCCCGAGATCGGAGGCACGCTCGCGGTCGATCGTCACCGACACCTGGGCCTGGGTCGGTTCGTTGGTCAGTCGCGGCGTATCGTAATGGCCCGTGGCGTCGAGGGCCTGCACCAGTTGAGCAGCCGCAGTCGTCAGAGCCTCGTGATCGTTGCCGACCAAGGCCATCTGCAGTCCGTTGCCGGCGCCGCGGATGCGCAGGCTGTTCGATTGGATCGCATTGCCGCGCAGCGCCGGAACCCTTGCGGCGGCCCGGTTGATATCGGCCACGATCTCCGCCTGTGTGCGATGGCGTTCACCCCACGGCGCCAGCGTCAGCACCATGAAGCCGCTGTTGACCTGTCCGCCCTGTCCCGAGATCGAAAAGACATTGCTGATATCGCCGCTATTGACAAGCGGCTGGAGATATTCCTCCACCCGTTGCATCTTGTCGCGCGTGTATTCGAGACTTGACCCCTGCGGCGTGGTCAGGCGCATCATCACCATCGCGCGGTCTTCGTTCGGCGTCAGCTCGCTTCGAACCGTCTGGAAAGCAAGAACAGCGGCACCGGCAAAAAGCAACGAAGCGACGATGACCACAAGCGGTGCATTCAGGCAGGCGTGCAGCGACCATCGGTAGGCGTCGGCGAACCACGTTCCGAAACGGCCAAGAAGGCCATGGTCCTCAAGCATCTCCTTCGTCAGTATCCGTGAAGCCAACATCGGACATAGCGTCAGGGCAACGATGGATGAGAGGCCAACCGAGAAAGCCAGCACGAAGCCGAATTCGCGGAACAGACCACCCACCTGCCCCGGCAGGAAGGAAAGCGGAATAAAGACCGCTGCAAGCGTCGCGGTCGTGGCGATGACAGCAAAGAACACTTCGCGCGCGCCGAGCACGGCAGCCGCTCGAGGTCCCATGCCTTCCGAACGGCGGCGAACGATGTTTTCGAGAACGACGATCGCGTCGTCAACGACAAGGCCGGTCGCCAACACGATCGCTAGCAGCGTCAGGATGTTGATCGAGAAGCCGACGAGATAGACCGCTGCCAGGGTTCCGATCAGCGCAACCGGCATGCTGACGGCAGGGATGATCGTCGCACGCCAGTCCCGCAGAAAGAGATAGATGACGCCGGTGACGATGACCGCGGCCAGGATGAGCGCCAGCACCACTTCATGGATCGCGCCCTGGATGAAGACGGCGTCATCGCTGGTGATGGCGATCCGCGTGCCTTCGGGAAGCGTTCTTGAAAGCTCGGCCACGGCGTCCTTGATGCCGTTGGAGATGTTCAGCGTATTCGATTGTGCCTGGCGGATGACGCCGAGGCCGATGCCGGGAACGCCGTTCGAGCGCAGCGCCGTCTGCCCGTCGCGCGGTCCGAGGGTAACATTTGCCACATCGCCGAGACGCACGTGGTTCTGCAGGATGACGTTGGAGAAATCCTCCGGCGTCTGCAAACTTGCCATCGCGCGGACAACGATCGTCTGCGTCGGGCTCTTTAGCGATCCGGCCGGCACGTCGAGAGCAGCGCTGGAAAGCGCCTTCGTCAGATCGCCAACGGTCAGCCCGCGACTGGCCAGTTCGCTCTGGTTCACGTCGACGCGGAAGACCTTCTCCTGGTCGCCGTAGGTTTCGACATCGGCAACGCCATCGACCGAGGCAAGCCGGTCGATGACCTGGTTCTCGACGAGAAGCGTCAGATCGTCCATGTTCAGTTTCGACGACGTAACGGCAAGACGCATGATCGGCTGAGAATCGGAATCCGCCTTGACGATCTGCGGCGCATCCGCCTCTTCGGGAAGGCGGTCGGCGATACGGCCGATGGCATCTCGCACGTCGTTTGCCGCTACCGCGAGATCGACGGAGTCAGAGAATTCGAGCGTCACCCGGCTCTGGCCGAACTGAGAACTGGACGAAATGGATTTGAGGCCGCTGACGCGTGCGGCCGCGCCCTCGATCACCTTCGTCAGTTCCTGGTCGATAGTCTGTGGCGAGGCACCGTCGAAAGTCGTGCGCACCGTCACCACGGGTCGGTCGACATCGGGCAGTTCGCGCACTTCGATCCCGGCATAGGCTGCAAGGCCGGCAACGATCATCAGGGCGTTGAAGACAAGCGCAAGGATCGGGCGCCTGACAAACAGCGCGGTGAAGGTCTGTTTGCCGGAAGCCGGCTTCTCCTGCATCTCGGTCACGGTCATTGCGTGACTGGCTCCGAATTCGACGCCACTTCGCCGGCCACCCGTACCGCGCCGCCTTCACGGACACGCTGCAGCCCTTCGGTGACGATTGCATCGCCATCGTCCAGATCGGCCTTGACGAGAATATAATCGGGATTGCGCTGCACGATGCTGACACGCACCTTGCCGGACTTGCGGTCGACGACCTGCCAGACGAACGCGCCTTGCGAATCCCACTGGACTGAGAGCGGATCGACCGCGGGATACTGGTCGCCGCCAAACCTCATCCCGACATTGAACGACATGCCGGCGCGCAGTTCGTCCGATGCGTTGTCGATTCGGGCCCGCACGCGCATTGTCCGGCTGGCGGCGTCAATGCGGTTGTCGATTGCCTCGACCGCGCCCGAGAATACCCGACCTGGCCGTGCCACCGACGTTGCCTCCACGGGCTGGCCGACCGTGATCGTGTTGGCGAAGCGTTCCGGCACCCAGTAGTCGACCAGGATTTCGGTCCGGTCGTCGAGGGTCGCGACCGGCGTCGTCGTCGAAACGTTGTCGCCGACGTTGACCGGGATGATGCCGACAATGCCATCGATCGGCGCGACAATGCTGCGACGCTCGAGATTGAGTTCGGCGGCCTGCAGTTGAAGGCGTGCGCCTTGCTCGGCGATTTCGGCGTCGAAGACATCCATGCGCGACACGCTGGATTTGATGTTGTGGTAGAGGCTGGATTTCTCGACGGCGCTTTTCAGCGCCACATCGGCCTGACCGCGAGCGATGACCTGCTCTTCGCTGTCTAGCTTTGCAAGCACCTGCCCCTTGGTGATCCTGTCGCCCGACTTGATCAGGATCTCGCGAATTGTCCCGCTTGCCTGCGGCATCACCACCACGGAGCGGATGGCGTCGCCCGTGCCGATGGCACTCAGCCGATCATTGACGACACCACGAACGACGGCCTGCGTGGCGACCAGAACGGGCGCGTTTGCTCCGCCGCTGCGACGTCTCGATTGCCCTTCCTCGCTCCCCACCGGCTTCGGTGCAGCCTCACCGGGCGCCAACTTTGAAACCTCTGAAAAGCCGGCCTTCCGTAGCGTCTCGCCAGCCACTGGCACGAAGAAAACCCATCCAGCAAAGCCGGCCGCAATCACGACAAGGCAAACTATAAACTGCTTCCAAAATGGCATTCACGTCTCCAGAGGGACTCGAGGCTAGTCCAGGGTCTATCGAAAGAGGCGTTCGCAGGACAAATTGCCGCGCGTCTGCGACAATATTGTCTCTTTGCCGATCACCAGCAAGCGAATTGCTCCAGCATTACTGAATTGTAATTCAAGACTGAGTAACTCTCGACCGCCGCCTGCCGTGTTGTAGAATTTCATCGTCAACGTCAAATGACGATTTTGTTTTCTGAGTTTCATTGACGATACTTGCGCGCGACCGAGGCCGCCCCTTACAGCGCACATAGGCAATTCCCGGGCAGGCCTGCTCGAATGCACTGCATAAGCTGAGGACAGCGGGTGCGGGGCGGAATGAAAGCAGAACATCTTTTCTGGTCTTTCGATCCCGAATCACTACATTACGCGCCATGAGCAATAGTTTCGACGATATCCCCTTCTTCGATGAAGAGCCGGGCGAGCCGCCGCGCAAGCAGCCAGCCCCTGCCGCTCCCGCCGCCGGAGGGCTCGCCGCCCGTGCCATGGCAGCTCGCGATGGCGGCAGGCGCCCCGATTATCTTTCCGGCCTGAACCCGGAGCAGACCGAAGCCGTCGAGACACTGGAAGGCCCCGTACTCGTGCTCGCCGGTGCAGGCACCGGCAAGACGCGCGTGTTGACGACGCGCATCGCCCATATCCTGAACACTGGACGCGCTTTCCCCTCGCAGATCCTTGCCGTGACCTTCACCAACAAGGCCGCCCGCGAGATGAAGGAACGTATTGCCGTGCTCGTCGGCGGCGCCGTCGAGGGCATGCCCTGGCTCGGCACCTTTCACTCGATCGGCGTCAAGCTTCTGCGCCGCCATGCCGAACTCGTAAACCTGCGCTCCGACTTCACGATCCTCGACACCGATGATGTCGTCCGGCTGATCAAGCAGCTGATCCAGGCGGAAGGCCTCGATGACAAGCGCTGGCCTGCCAAGCAGTTCGCCGGAATGATCGATGGCTGGAAGAACAAGGGCCTCGGCCCTGGCGACATTCCAGAGGGCGACGCCCGCGCCTTTGCCAACGGCAAGGGCCGCGAACTCTACTTTGCCTATCAGCAACGGCTCTCGACGCTGAACGCCTGCGATTTCGGCGATCTCCTGATGCACCCGATCGCGATCTTCCGGAAAAATCCGGATCTTCTCAAGGAGTATCACGGCCGCTTCCGCTACATCCTTGTCGACGAGTATCAGGACACCAACACAGCCCAGTACATGTGGTTGCGGCTGCTTGCCCAGCGCCCGAAGGGCGAGCCGCAGAACGTCTGCTGCGTCGGCGACGACGACCAGTCGATCTATGGCTGGCGCGGTGCCGAGGTGGACAACATCCTCCGCTTCGAGAAGGACTTCCCGGGCGCCAAGGTCATCAAGCTGGAGCGCAACTATCGTTCGACGGCGCATATCCTTGGCGCCGCCGGCCACCTGATCGCTCACAATGAAGGCCGCCTCGGCAAGACGCTTTTCACCGACCGCAGCGACCCCGATGACATCAAGGTCCAGGTGCACGCATCCTGGGATTCAGAGGTGGAAGCCAGGGAAATCGGCGAGGAGATCGAGCAACTTCAACGCGGCGACGCCAATGGAAAGCGGCATTTGCTCAACGACATGGCGATCCTCGTGCGCGCCTCATTCCAGATGCGCGAGTTCGAAGACCGCTTCGTGACGCTCGGCCTCAACTACCGAGTCATCGGCGGCCCGCGCTTCTACGAGCGCCTCGAAATCCGCGATGCCATGGCCTACTTCCGCCTCGTCGCCCAGCCTGCCGACGACCTCGCCTTCGAGCGCATCATCAACACCCCGAAGCGCGGTCTTGGCGATACGACGGTGCGCGCCCTCCACGATTATGCCCGCGCCCGCGACATTCCGATGCTGGCCGCAGCCGCCGACATGATCGAAACCGACGAGCTGAAGCCGAAGGCGCGCAAAGCTCTCTTCGACGTCGTCCAATCATTCCGCCGCTGGCAGGAAATGCTGGAAAACACCCCGCACACTGAGCTTGCCGAGCAGATCCTTGAAGAGTCGGGTTACACCGACATGTGGAAGAACGACAAGTCGGCGGACGCGCCGACCCGTCTCGAAAACCTGAAGGAACTCATTCGCTCGATGGAGAGCTTCGAGTCGATGCGTGGTTTCCTCGAGCACGTCGCGCTTGTCATGGACGCCGAGCAGAACGAAAACCTCGACGCCGTCTCGATCATGACGTTGCATTCCGCCAAGGGCCTGGAGTTCGATACCGTCTTCCTGCCGGGCTGGGAGGAGGGCCTGTTCCCGCACCAACGTTCACTGGACGAAAGCGGCCGCGCCGGCCTCGAGGAAGAACGCCGCCTTGCCTATGTCGGCATCACCCGCGCCAAGCGCCGCTGCCACATCTGGTTCGTCTCCAACCGGCGCATCCACGGTCTCTGGCAGTCGACCATCCCTTCGCGGTTCCTCGACGAACTGCCGGAAATGCATGTCGAGGTGGCGGAAGCCGAGCAGAGCTACGGCGGCTATGGTCGCGGTGGCTACGGCCAGTCCCGTTTCGACAAGGCTGACCCCTTCGCCAACTCCTATTCGACGCCCGGCTGGAAGCGTGCCCAGCAGAACAAGACGGACGCCACCCGCGACAACTGGGGCACACGTTCTGGCCACGCCGTCGAACGCATCGGCTACGGCGAAAGCGGCCCGCGCAGCCGCACCATCGATGGCGAACTCGTGGCGAAATCAACCGCCGCCGAGCCCTCGAAATTCAAGACCGGCGATCGCGTCTTCCACCTCAAATTCGGCAACGGCAACATCGTGGAGATCGAGGGCAACAAGCTGACGATCGAATTCGACCGGGCAGGCCAGAAGCGGGTCTTGGATGGGTTTGTGGAGAGGGTTTCCTGAAGCGGAACCGTCAACTAACTGACCTCGGATAACTCGCCGACTACTGCAGCAAACGACAGCGCGGCTCGCCTCACCCTTTCGTGACTTCGTTTACCGTCCCGCGTCCCGCATACTGAACTCCCGCGCGTACTGACCGCGGGAGAGAAGGAGGACGCAGATGAAACGTTATTCGCTGCCTCTGATCGTAGCCTCGCTCATGATTGCCGTGTTGAGCAGTCCGACCGTCGCATTTGCCTGCAGCAAGATCATCCTAGGGACCTGATCCCGCAGGTACACGAACGACTACCGACAAGCGAGGAAGTCCGAATTCATGGAGCGGGCGTGGCGCCCGCTCATCCCAGGATCGGCATCGATCCCAGCCCCAGTATGTCGTTGAGCAATGCGAGCCCGATCCCGGCGGCGACGACCGCGATTCCGATCAGGAACAGGCGCCTCGCCCGATCGTACTTGGCCGCAATCAGCGAGTCCCTGGCCAGCAGATCGGCGAAGACCTTGACCTGCAAGGCAATCCCTACCGTCAGCAGCAACATCGGCAGGATATCGATCCGGCTCCAGTCGTTCGGATTCGAAGCCCAGCGGCTCATGAAACTCAGGGAAAAACCGAGAATGATGCCGGCTGCCGTCAGTGACCCGTTGCGAAAGGTCGCATCGATCTTCTCCTCTGAACCGGGCTCGGTCGTTGGCTTTCGCTCCAGCTGATCCTCTGCAGCCATCAGGCACAGCCTTCCGCGGCAAATGTCGCACCACGCTCTTCAAGCAGGCGCCGCAACACGCTTCGATGGCAGCGGTTTTCGTTCTCGCAGTAACAGCCGATTGAAAAATGACTGGCATGCGAAAGCGTGGCGAGCAGGTCCAGCACATGGCTCGCCTCCGGCACTTTCATTTCCTTCGTGAAGCTGCGCACGAAGGCCGTCCACTCGGCGTCGGTCGTCGCGGCCTTCGCTTCCGTCACAAGGGCCTGGCTCGGCGAAAGCACCGGCAGCCAGACGTCATAGTAGTTGCGGCTGGAAAACTCTTCCTTCGGCACGCCCCGTGGCGGCCGGCGGACGGTACCGATCCGCACCCCCTCGCCTTCTGCCCGCGGCGAACCCAATTGCACGACCCTGATTGCCACGACGCCCTCCATCGACCTGTCGCGATATTTACCGCAACGGCCGCCGCCTCACCAGCCTCCAGAGGGATGATCCGTCACCAGATCCCAGGCACCAGGCGCCATTGGACCTCGCTGCGGTACTCGGCATAGCCGACCAGATTGCCCACCAAATACCTCTCCTCATCTAGGAGGCGGGCGACCAGACCACCAATGACGGGAGGCAACACAAGCAGACCCCAATAGGAACCCAGCGCCAAGGGCACGCCAAAAAACATCGCCAGCGCCGCGGCATACATCGGATGGCGCACCACGCCGTAGAGGCCGGTCGAAATCACCCGCTGCCCCGCCGTCACGCCGACTGTCGCCGCGGCAAACGAATTCTGCCGGAGCACGAAGAAGCAGCCGATAAAGCCGACCGCGATCAATGCATTGCCGAGAAGCAAGATCGGGGCCGGAACGACTGACCAACCGAACCTGTGGTCGAGCGCCGAAACCACGAAGAGCGCAAGAATTGCGATGCTGTTAAAGGACTGTATGCGCTTCTGCGATGGCTCGCGTTCCGCCTCCGGCCCGACACTCATGCGTTTCCGGACCAACTCCGGGTCGCGCCTGACGAAATAGGCCGTGAGGACTGCGCACCACCCGCAGAAATGCAAGAGAAACACCCAGCCTTGCCAGTAAGACAGGGATCCCGCCGCGAGGAAAATCATGACCAGCATGACGAGACAGAATTTGGCCGTCGCGACTGTCGCCTGTCGCCCGAGACTCTGAACGCTGCTCATCATCATCACTCACTCGCACTGTCGCGGGCACAAGGTCTCCTATCTCTAGATTGGCCTGACTGAGCGCGCGTCAATGGCATGAATCGCACGAGGATCGGGAAACCGATCTTCGCGCATCAAGTGAAGGTTTACGAATCATGCTTAAAAGCCGACGAACAACGCTGCGCCTCCACACATGCGACAACAAACCGAAAGTCTCATCATGAGCGACTCCGATATCTTCGACCTGTCACCGATCGCGATGTGGATCGAGGATTTCAGCGGGGTCAAGGCGCAGTTCGATCGCTGGCGCGCTGAGGGCGTCGAAGACATCCGAGCTTACCTTAGAGAAGACACAACGCGCGTCGCCGCCTGCTCACAGCTCATCCGCGTGCTGCGCGTCAACCGCAAGACACTCGAACTCTTCGGGGCTAACGATCTCGACCACCTGGTCGCCAATCTCGGCCTGGTGTTTCGCGACGAGATGCTCGAAAGCCACGTCAACGAATTGGCCGAACTCTGGGATGGCAAGACCGAATTCGCCAGCAGCGCGGTCAACTATACACTGTCCGGTCGCAGGCTCGATATCCAGCTCCGTGGTTCGGTGCTGCCGGGCCATGAGCAGTCGCTTGCGCAGATAATGCTGACAACGGAAGATGTCACCGCACGCGAGGAAGCGCGCCGCAAGGAGCGCGAAAATCGCCGCTACGCCGAAGGCATCTTCGAGCATTCGCCGGTCTCGCTCTGGGTCGAGGATTTCAGCCAGATCAAACTGCTGCTTGAGAATGTCCGCGATCGCGGCATCGACGATTTCAGGGTTTTCACCGATGTCCATCCCGAGTTCGTGCGTCAGTGCATGAGCGAGATCCGGGTGATCGACGTCAACCAGGCAACCCTCGACCTGTTCTGCGCACCCGACCGGCATACACTTCTGCAGCGCATTGGCGATGTCTTCCGCGACGACATGGAAAAACACTTCCGCGAACAGCTGATCGAGCTTTGGAACGGCCGGCTCTTTCATCAGCGCGAAGTGATCAACTACGCCCTCGACGGCTCCGAGCGCTACGTCCTTCTGCAATTCTCCGTCCTTCCCGGCCACGAAGGCGACTGGGCACTTGTGCAGGTAGCCCTCACCGACATCACAGCGCGCAAGAAGGCCGAAGCTTACCTCGAATATCTCGGCAAGCACGACGTCCTGACCAAGCTTCACAATCGCGCCTTCTACGTGGACGAGCTGAACAGGCTCGAACGCAAGTCGCTGCGGCCGGTCTCGGCTGTCGTCATCGATCTCAACGGCCTGAAGGAGGCCAACGACCAGCTGGGGCACGATGCCGGCGATGCGCTGCTGCGGCGTCTCGGCGAAGTCCTGAATGGCGCTGCCACACAGCCAAACCATGCTGCCCGCATCGGCGGCGACGAGTTTGCGGTGCTGATGCCCGGCGCCGACAAGCAGGCTGTCGCCGCAATGGTCGAGACCATCGGCGAGCTGCTGAAGATCAACAATCAGTTCTACTCCAATGCTCCGCTCAGCATATCGCTCGGTGTCGCGACAAGCGAGCCGGGGGAAACGATGGAAGCCATGGTGCGGCGTGCCGACATTGCGATGTACGCGCAGAAACGCGCCTATCACGCCAGCCGCAAGACAGAAGGACAAGGCAGCGTCGCGGCGGATGAAAAGTCCGCTTCGGCGGCCTGACCATTTCCCCGGCGCAGGAAATCTCTCCACGGTACTGGACACGCCGGCGCAAGAACCGCCCGCGTCAGCACATGTTCGCAGGGGCGAACCACCCGCCGCAACGCACAATAAAAATCGTTTGAATACTACCAATTTGGTTTCAAATGGATATATGAGCCTTGTGGCTTGCTGCATGCCTCCTCCCAAGCGCCTTGCCGAGCCACCGCCGGCCCGCCGTTTCGACGGCTTCAAGAGAAAATTTCCGGCGCAACAAGAACAAGAGGTACAAGACTGTGGCTGGTATCATCACCAACAGTGCCGCGACGACGCGCCCGGCATCGGCTTCCCCGGCAGCGAGCTATCAATTTGCCCTCGTGGCCCTGACATCGTTGTTTTTCATGTGGGGTTTCATCACCTGCCTGAACGACATTCTCATTCCGCACCTGAAGAACGTCTTCCAGCTGAATTACACGCAATCGATGCTGATCCAGCTCTGCTTCTTCGGCGCATACTTCATCGTCTCCCTGCCCGCCGGCGCGCTCGTCAAGCGCATCAGCTACAAGTGGGGGATCGTGACGGGCCTGATCATTTCCGCCATCGGTTGCGCGCTCTTCATTCCGGCCGCAAGCTACCGTGTCTATGCACTCTTCCTCGGCGCCCTCTTCGTGCTGGCAACTGGGATCACCGTGCTTCAGGTCGCGGCAAACCCGTATGTCACGGTCCTCGGTCCACCCGACACTGCCGCAAGCCGCCTGACCTTGACACAGGCCTTCAACTCCCTCGGCACGACACTTGCCCCGATGTTCGGCGCAGTCCTGATCCTGTCTGCGACAGCGGCCGCCGTCGCGGGTGCCACTCCGGAACAACTCGACGCCGTCAGGCTTGCCGAAGCGAGCGCTGTGGAGTTCCCCTATATGCTGCTGGCTGTCGCCTTCCTGTTACTCGCCGCGCTCTTTGCAGCCCTCAAGCTCCCCCAGGTTGAAGGTGCGGAAGATATTGAGCCGATCACCGGCGGCGGCTCGGCCTGGCAGTATCGCCATCTCGTGCTCGGCGCAGTCGGCATCTTCCTCTATGTCGGCGCGGAGGTCAGCATCGGCAGCTTCCTGGTCAACTTCATGAGCCAGCCGGATATCGCAGGCTTTTCGGAAGCCGAGGCCGCCCATCATGTATCCTACTTCTGGGGCGGCGCGATGATCGGCCGGTTCATTGGTGCTATCGTGATGCGCTACGTCGATGACGGCAAGGCCTTGGCCTTCAATGCAGCCGCGGTCATCCTGTTGCTGTTACTCACCGTCTTCTCGGGCGGTCACGTCGCCATGTGGTCGGTCCTCGCAATCGGCCTCTTCAACTCGATCATGTTCCCAACGATCTTCAGTCTCGCACTGTACGGCCTTGGAAAATACACGAGCCAAGGCTCTGGAATCCTTTGCCTGGCAATCGTCGGCGGCGCCTTGCTGCCGCTTTTGCAAGGCGCCCTTGCCGACACGATCGGCATACATCTCGCCTTCCTGATGCCGGTTCTGTGCTATGCTTACATTGCCTTTTATGGGCTGAAGGGGCACCGGCCGACCTGACCATTTCAAGGCCCGCTTCGCCGCCCATGCGGCGAAGCGTTTCGGCGCTTGCGCCGTCCCTCGGCCCTTGGCATGTTGCAGTGCAAATCGAGGGAGTCGCACCGATGAAAGCCTTGCTTCTAGTCGATATTCAGAATGGCTTTTGCCCGGGCGGCAACCTGCCGGTGCCGGATGGCGACCAAGTGGTTCCCATCGCAAACCGCCTGATCGAGAGCGGCAAGTATGACCTGATCGTCGCCTCCCAGGACTGGCATCCTGCCGGCCATGGAAGCTTTGCCTCATCTCATCCCGGCAAGCAGCCGTTCGAATTAGGGACGCTCTCCGGCAAGCCGCAGATGATGTGGCCGGACCATTGCGTTCAAGGAACGGTGGACGCTGAACTGCATCCCGACCTCAAGACGGGCGAGATCGATCTCATCCTCCAGAAAGGCGAGAATCGCGGTGTCGACAGCTACTCGGCATTCCGCGACAACGATCAGGACGCCCTCACCGGGCTCGCCGACTTTCTCGAGGGGCAGGATGTCACGGAACTCGACGTTTGCGGTCTCGCAACCGACTATTGCGTGAAGTTCTCCGTCCTCGATGCGACCGAAATGATGCCCGGAGTGCGGGTTCGCTTTGTCGAGGATGCCAGCCGTGGGATCACGCCCGAAGGTGTTGCGATCGCGGTCAAGGAAATGCGCGAGCACGGCATCGACATCGTCACCAGCGGACAAATTTTGGAAGGCTGATCACTCCGTCGCAGTCCGCTGCAACTGATAGACGTCCTCGGAAAAGTCATCCATGCGTCTGGCAAGCGCGACTTGCGCATCCTCGAGCCCCTTCTTGTAGTAAGCGGCGCCAACTTCCTTCGCGAAAAACTCGAGAACAAACTCCGCTTTCAGGAGGCCGATCGGCTGGTCCAACTCCCTGTTGAAATAGTGCTGGATCCGCGCAATGAGTTCGGCCTTTTCCTCTTTCGATAGTTCGATCCCGGTCATCGTTGGTCCTCGAGAGGCAATCAGTCGCGTGTGCATCGTTCAGCGAAATCGATCGGTCAATCAAGGAAATTTGCTTGCGGCGGATACCGCCCGTCCTTAGACGGGGACAAAATTCCAGAAGGATTATCGCCTATGAGTCGCGCTGATTTTTTCGACGGCTTGCGCGGTGGCTCAGCCATTGCGATGGCCTCGGCCCCGTTCGGGGCATTGTTTGGAGCGCTCGCAGTCGATAACGGCATGTCGCTCGCGGAAGTGACCTTCATGAGCGCCACGGTCTATGCCGGCGCGAGCCAGATGGTCGGCCTCGAACTGTTTGGCCATAACGTCCAGGCGTGGCTGATCGTCGCCTCCATCCTGGCCGTCAACTTTCGCCATGTCCTCTATTCGGCGGCCATCGCCCCTTACATCAAGCACTTCTCGCCGCTCCAGAAATTCTTCACCTTTTTCCTGCTGGTCGATCCGCAGTTTGCCGAAACGCTGAAGCGCGGCGAAGCAGGCAAGCCGGTCACCTTTGTCTGGTACCTCGGGTTCGGCATCATCATCTACATCCCCTGGGTCCTGGTAAGCCTGCTCGGCGGGCTCCTCGGCAACTACATCGGCGACCCGAAGTTGATCGGTCTCGACATCCTGCTGCCGGCCTATTTCCTCGGAATCGTCCTGGATTTCCGCCATCGCGACAACTTTCTGCCGGTCGCCGCAGTCAGTGCGGTCGCCTCCGTTGTCGCCTATCACTATGTGGGCTCGCCTTGGCACGTCAGCCTGGGTGCCGCTGCGGGCATCATCCTTGCCGCCCTGTTCCCGCCGCCGCCCCACGAGCAGGAACTCGAATCCGATCTGCACGAGGTATGACGATGGCCTTCGATCTTCATATGGCACTCGTGATCGTCGCCGCGGCGGTTGCAACCTACGCAACCCGCATCGGCGGCTATATCCTCATCACCACGATGAAGCGCATTCCGCCACGCATGGAGGCGGCACTTGCTGCGGTCCCAGCTGCAGTCTTGACGACGCTTGTCGCGCCGGCCTTCTTCATCGGCGGCTGGGATTCGAAGCTGGCCCTGCTCGTCGCACTCGTCGTTGGCCTGCGGGCCTCGCACACCTGGATGCTGATTGTCGCCTGGCTCTTTGTTCTGGGCTGGCGTCACACGATCGGCATGTGACGCCGTCGGCGGCGAGCAAGGCCGCCTGGCTCAATATTCCAGCGGCAAGGTCGCGTTCTCCAGCCACGCCTTGACGTCGTGGTCGTGGATCAGCGGCATCAGCGCCTCCCGCGTGCGCTCATGATAATTGTTCAGCCAATGCAACTCGTCATGGTTCAGAAGTTCTGGAATGACGAGGCTGCGATCGATCGGGCAGAAGGTCAGCGTCTCGAATCCGAGCATTGGCGTGTCGCCGCCATCGATTGCCTCTGCCTCGCGGACATAGATCAGGTTCTCGATGCGGATGCCGAAAGCGCCAGGACGGTAGTAGCCGGGCTCGTTCGAGAGGATCATCCCCGGCAGTAATTCCTGCGTTGATAACCTGGCGATGCGCTGCGGACCTTCATGCACCGAAAGGTAGGACCCGACACCGTGGCCGGTGCCATGGGCGAAATCGGCCCCCGCCCGCCAGAGCGCGATGCGGGCCAGCGGATCGAGATCGCAGCCGCGCGTGCCTTTCGGAAAACGCGCGGTGCTGATCTGGATCATGCCCTTCAGCACCAGCGTGAAGAAGCGCTTGTGCTCCTCGGTGACCGAACCGATCCCGACGGTGCGGGTAATGTCCGTCGTGCCGTTGATGTACTGGGCGCCGGAGTCGATCAGGAAAAGCTCTCCGGCTTCCAGCTTGCGGTTCGTTTCCGTCGTGACGCGATAGTGCATGATCGCCGCGTGCTCGCCGGCTCCGGAAATCGTATCGAACGAAATGTCCTTCAGCGGGTTCTGCATGCTCTGCCCGACACGGGCGCGCGCTGCTTCCAGCTTCTCCGCCACGTCGATCTCCGTCACGGTCCCGGGCTTGATCTGCGACAGCCAGTAGAGAAACTCGACCATCGCTGCGCCATCCTGCAGATGCGCGGCCGCGGAACCGTTAATCTCGACGTTGTTCTTCACCGCTCGCGGAAGCTTTGCGGGATCGTTCCCTTCCACGACCTCGCCACCTCCCTTGCGAATGATCTCCGCCAGGGCATACGAGGTGAGGTCCGGATCCACGAGGACGCGACCACCGTCCTTTGCGACAGCCGACAGTTTCTTTTCGAGCTCCGACGGCGGAAGCTGCATGCACATCTGAGCGAGATAGGCTTCGGGTTCGATACCGGTCTTGCGCTTGTCGAGGAAGACGTCCGCCTTGCCGTCGGCATAGATGATCGCCCGCGCCAGCGGGTGCGGCGTGTGCGGCACATCGGCACCGCGGATATTGAAGATCCAGGCGACCGAAGACGGATCCGCGATCAGCGCCGCCTTGAGGTTCTTCTTTGCAAGATCGGCCGCGACCGTTGCGATCTTGTCGGTTGCGAGCACGCCCGCCTGGACGATGTTCTGGATTGTCACCTGCCCCAACGGCTCCTGCGGCCGGTCGCTCCAGAGCTTGTCCAGAGGATTGTGAGGCAGGACAACGAGCGAACCGCCAATTTCGGCAAGCGCCTTTTCAAGTCGCCGCACCTCCGCGCCGGAGTGCAGCCAGGGATCGATGCCAAGACGCAAGCCCTTGGAGCCATTCCTTGCAAGCCAGGCATGAGGCGGCTCGTTCACAAGGTCACCACCGGTGAAGACCGCGTTGTCGACTTGCTCGGCAAGTTGCGTCACGTAGCGCCCGTCCACGAAGACAATCGCCTCCGAACGCGTCACCAGCGCGACCCCCGCCGAGCCCGTGAAACCCGTCAGCCACGACAAGCGTTCCGAGCAAGCGGGCACGTATTCGCCGTTGAACTCGTCGGCGCGCGGCACCAGAAAGGCGTCGATGCCAAGCGCATCAAAGCTTGCGCGCAAGGCCGAAACGCGATCGCGGCCGAATTGTGGCGTCGAGGTGACTTCGAAAGACTGGAACATGCTCAATAACCCGTTTTTTTGGACGATCCCCTCAGCGAAGAGATTCGGCTATGTTATCGGAATTTCAGGAGAATACGAGAAATTGCGACGCGATACCTGAGTGAGAGCCGCGCAATAATTCGGCGGAAATGAGGCGCCGATTCGCAAACTGGCACGCTTTATGCATTCTCTGCATGGCTCCCATGAATGAAACCCTCTCCCTCAGCTTTTCTAAATCGCTATATAGGCGCCATCAGAAGGGTTCGAGACGAACCTGAAACGAAACAAAAGGAATTTGGATATGACTGCCCCTCTGTCGCGCTTCGCTTACAGCAGCCCGGTGCAGGCTGGCGAGCGCCAGACTGTGCGTCACATCATCGGCTCGCGCCGTCCGCTGCATGAGGACACCCTCAAGCTGCTCGGCGCCGGCCAAAGGGTTACGCGCCATCAGGTCGCAACCAGCTACGCGTTCTGAGCAACTCGCCGCTCCCTTCTCCTCCTCCCTCACGGGATCGGCGATCAGAACAGTAGAAGCCCGCTCGAGCGCTCCTCCTCCTTCGAGCTCGCGGGCACTGACCGGGAAACTGGTCTCAAGGCGGTGCCATTGGCACCGCCTTTTCTTTTGCCTTCATCTCAAGGGCGGTCGAGATGGATCGTCACCCAACCCTTTCGCCAGATCGTGCGGACATGCCGCAGGTGCGCACCATTATAGGCGGCAAGCACCTTCCAGCGTTGGGCGGCCAGAATGCCGGAGAGGATGACCGAGCCCCCCGGCGCCAGGTGGTTGACGAGCTGCGGCGCCATCTTGATCAGCGGTCGCGCGAGGATGTTGGCGATGATGAGATCGAAGGGACCATGTGTGGAAAAGGCCGTCGAGTGAAAACCCGGCGCTGTTGCCGTCGAGATACCGGACGCAATCCCGTTGCTTCTGATGTTCTCGGCCGCGACCCGAGTTGCGAGCGGGTCGATATCGGTGGCGAGAACGGGAATGTTACGCAGCTTCCTCACGGCAATCGCCAGAACGCCGCTGCCGGTTCCAAGGTCGAGCGCATTCCGCACGGAGCGGGAACGAAGAACGCGATCGATCGTCTCCAGGCAGCCGGCCGTCGTGCCGTGGTGACCGGTACCGAACGCCTGGCCCGCATCGATCTCGATCGCAATGTCGCCGGGCCGCACCTTGTCGCGGTCGTGCGAGCCATGGACGAGGAACCGCCCTGCCCGAACCGGCTTCAGCCCCTCGAGTGACCTGGCGACCCAATCGACGTCAGGGATCACCTCGCGTTCGACCTTTGCGTCGGGAAAGCTCGTCTTCAGAGCGTCCTCGACACGCGCGCGAACCTGCGCCTCGTCTTCACGCATCATGTAGACGGAGGCTTCCCAAATGTCCTTCTTCTCGTCGATTTCAGTCGTCGCGATCGCGAAGTCTTCTTCGCCGAAGACCTCGGACAGCAGGTCCAGAATCTCACCGGCCCGCACTTCGGTCGTCGTCACATAAAGGCGTATTTCACTCACAATCACTCTTTCTTTTATAGGGCACCATCGATCCAGGGCGGCGACTGCGTATCATATCCGGAAACACCGTGAAGCAATTTTTGTCGGAATGCAGGTATCCGCAAAAGCACCGGGACGGCAAGATTGCGGATCGCGATTGCCATCGGATGTTTCATTGTGATCAGCGATGTCAATTGATGGGTCTGCTTCAGCACCGTCGTCACCGCAGGCATCCTGAGCACCGCATACTCCTGCTCCCGCCCCTCCGAGATCAGCCAGGCCAACCAGCATGCGTCTTCGATGCCGAGGTTCATCCCCCGCGCCCCGGCAGGCGAATGGATGTGCGCAGCATCCCCGGCAAGGAAAACGTTGCCCTTAGCCATTACCTCGGCACGGCGAAAGTGAATGCGAAAATCGGACGCCCAGACCCGTTCAGCAATGGGCGCGGGATGCTCGATGCGGCTCTCGAAATCGGGAAGCGTCGAAATGTAGCGGAGAACATCGCGCGTCACAGGCAAGCGCCCGATCATGCCGGGATCGAACAGGCTGATCTCGGCATAGCTGGGATCGACCGGTCCGGCGTAGCGAAAATCCGCCAGGTAAAAGCTGCTCTCCAGCACCTGCCCGGGGAAACCGAGGCCGAGGGCTTCTCGCACCGTTGAATGGGACCCGTCGGCCGCGATCACGATATCGAAATCCGCGGTTTCGACCGAGCCATCCAGCTTCTTTAGCGTCACCTTCGTTTCCGAAAGATCGCCGGAAACCGCCTCCACGACGGTTTGCCACTCCGGAACGATCTCATAGTCGGAAAGCTTGCCGAGCAGCAGCCGCTCGGTATGCCCTTGCGCCAGCGCGTGGATGGCACTGTAGGGACCGGGAACCTCCGTGGTGTCGATGTCGGCAAGGACCTTGCCTTTGGCGGCGATCCGGAAGTGCTGGATCTGCTGCGCTTCTTGCAGGATCGTGTCCGTCACACGCGAAGGTGAAAGCAGCGTCAGCGTTCTGGCATTGATGCCGAGAGCACGGCTTTCCGTTAGGGGCACCGGTCCGGCGTCGCTATCGACGATGCGCGGGAGGTGGCCGCGGCGGGCGAGTTCAAGAGCAGCAGTCAGACCAGTCGCACCGGCTCCGGCGATCAAGATGCTGCGATGCCCTGACGCCATGCCGTCATCCCTTGCTGACGAGGTTCTCCAGTTTCTTTACAGCCGTATCGGGATTTTCGCCATAGGCGATAGTACCTGAGAACCGCCCTTCCGAATCGAGCAGGAAGACAGAAGCCGTGTGATCCATCGTGTAGTCGCCGTTCGGATTGCTTTCGTCCACCGGAACCTTCTTGGCGTAGACGCGATAACCCTTGATGACATCTGCAATCTTGTCGGGCGCGCCTGATATACCGACGATGCGCTTGGACACGTTGGAAACGTATTCGTTCATCACCTCAGGCGTGTCGCGCTCCGGATCGACGGTCACGAAGTAGGCCTGCAGCTTCTTGCCATCCGGATCGACCTTCTCCAGCCAACCGTTCATCTCAAAGAGCGTTGTCGGGCAGACCTCCGGACAATGGGTGAAGCCAAAGAAGAGCGCCGTCGGCTTGCCCCGGAACGCCTGCTCGGTGATCGGCTTGCCGTCCTGGGCAACGAGCGTGAACGGCACGCCGAACGGCCCCTCGGAAACGGCCTCCTTCGTCTTGGTGACATTAAGCGTCAGCCAGCCGAGAATGCCGGCCATCAGCAGCACCGCAACCCACACCGCAATGCGGACAGTCTTCATCGATCGAACCTCAAAGATCGGGATTATTCCCGTTTGTCGGGTGATATCGCCTCCTGCTTCGGGGCGCAATTCAACATCACGTTTCCCAGTGGCGACCGATTGCCCCACCAGCACACGGAAAAGGCGAAATCAGTTTCACAAAAACCAAAATCTTCAAACACTTAGCAGATAAAACAAAGACGGTTGCAATCTTTGAGGGTTAGCAAATACTTAAAAGTACATATCTATATTTAGGAATGGATAGAACATTCTACGTTCTCGTGACATGAGGTCCACCCGGCATTTCAATCCCCGGCTATCCGCGTGAGCGCAAGACGCACACCGCGTTTCATCGCGGAGGGGGATGATCATCAATGACTGATATGAAAGTGCGCAAGAACCTCTCCGTAGGCCAACGGCTGGGGACACTTGCCGGCGCGGCGTTCATTGGCTTCGGCTCGATGCTTGCAGTTGGCTGGTATCAAAATTCGAGCGCCGACGCGGCTTTGAGACAAGCCAACGAAATCCAGGCCAGCGTCGACCAGATTAACGAGATGCGCGCCGCAAACCTCACCCTCATTCTTGCCGCCATGGACACCATCGTTGACCGTGGCGATCGCGCCGTGATGCCCGAACGCCTGAAGCTGATGAACGAGGCGATCGGCGAGCTGCAGAGCAGCTCCAAGGAGATGCACCGCCTGGGCGAAGAGCTGAACGCCGGAAGTCTACTGTCCACGTATGACGCAGACGTGGCGTCTCTGGGGAAAAGTGTCGTCGGAGACTTGAAATCTGCTGTCGAAGCCGGCGCGCCGGACAGTGAATTTGACAAACTGGACGACGCCATCGACGGTGGCGGCGACAAGGTGGGTGCGACGCTGGACAAGCTCGCACGCGAAGGCGGCGAATTGGCCAAGGCGCGGATCGACGAGGCGAACGCAATCTCGGAGCGGGCGATACTGATCCAGCTGGCACTTGGCATCGTCGCCATCCTGACAATGGGCACCCTGCAACACATTCATGGCGGTTCCATCCGTCGCGGTATCGAGGGTGTGCGAAAAAGCATGCAGGGCATCATGCGCGGCGATCTCAATAGCCTTGTCCCCGCCACTGACCGGGGCGATGAGATCGGCGACATGGCACGCGCAGCGGAGAGCTTCCGGCTTGCCGCAATCGAGAAGCAGGAATTGCAGGCGCGTAGCGACAGCGAACGCCAGCAGAGCGACGCCGAGCGCCGCAGCCGTGAAGCAGCGAAGCTCGCGGACGCCGAAGCGCTCAACGATGCAGTCCATGCGTTGGGCGACGGCCTTACGCGGCTCGCGGGCGGCGACGTGACAGTCACCATCAATCAGCCGTTCACGGCAGAGCTTGAGCGCTTGCGCACCGACTTCAATCACACCACGGCGACGCTCCGCCAGACAATGGCCGGGATCGCCCAAAACGGGACTTCCATCCAGGCAAACAGCCAGCAGATGCGCTCGGCAGCAGACGACCTCGCCAAGCGTACGGAACAGCAGGCGGCCTCGCTGGAGGAAACCTCCGCGGCGCTCGACCAGATCACCGCAACGGTTCGCAACGCCACCAACCGTGCCGAGGAAGTCGGCCACATGGTTACCCACACCCGGCAGAATACCGCGAAATCAGATGTGGTCGTGACCGACGCCATGGCCGCGATGGAGCGAATCGCGACCGCCTCGCGCGAGATCGGAACAATCATCAACGTCATCGATGAGATCGCCTTCCAAACCAACCTCCTCGCCCTCAACGCGGGCGTCGAAGCTGCTCGCGCCGGCGAAGCCGGCAAGGGCTTTGCTGTCGTAGCACAGGAAGTACGCGAACTCGCCGGCCGCGCGGCCGGTGCCGCCAAGGATATCAAGGCCTTGATCGGAAAATCCGGCGCCGAGGTGAAGGCCGGCGGCGAACTCGTAACGGCGGCCGGCGAAGCCCTGCGCCAGATCGGCGAAGATGTTTTGCGCATCGACGAGCATGTTAAATCAATCGTAACCTCTGCACGCGAACAATCTACCGGACTGAACGAAATCAATACGGCCATCAGCCAGATGGACCAGGTCACGCAGAAAAACGCGGCCATGGTGGAAGAAACGAACGCAGCAAGTCACGCGCTCGCCACCGATGCCGACAGCCTGATCCACCTGATCCAGACGTTCAAGATCGGCGAAGGCATGAATGCCCGTTCCACGCCGCGGGAAGCCACCGCAGTCTCGCATCCGAAACCATCTCCCGCACGAAGCCTTATCGGCAAGGTCGCGGGCGCATTCAGCGGCGGCGCAACCGCCAGAGCCATGGCCGCACCGGCCGGAGACAACTGGGAAGAATTCTGATCATGAACAATACCGTCATCAACCAGACCGGCTCGCATCTCGAGATCGTTTCCTTCCATCTCGGCGAGCAGGAATTCTGCATCGACATCATGGCGATCCGCGAAATCCGCGGTTGGGCGCCCGTCACGCCGATGCCGCACACGCCGCCCTACGTCCTCGGTCTCATCAACCTTCGTGGCGCGGTGATCCCGGTCATCGACATGGCCTGCCGCCTCGGCATGAAGATGACCGAGCCATCGGAGCGCTCCGCCATTATCGTCACCGACATTGCCGGCAAGCTCGTCGGCCTGCTGGTCGAGCAGGTCTCCGACATGATGACCATCAAGAGCGAAGACTTGCAGCCGGCACCGGAGATCATCCCGGAAGCCCAGCGCGCCTTCTGCCGCGGCATCGTCGCCCTGGAAAAGACCATGGTCTGCTTCCTGAACCTCGACACCGTAATCGCCGACGAATTGGCACAGGCGGCTTGACGCGACCAGCGCAGCATAACCGCGAAGAAATTTTCGAACCGCTCGCATCCAACCGTTGCGAGCTGTTTTTTCTGTACGGTCATTGTTAGGGCCGCATTGCAGGCTATCTCCTCATCGCATTGTCCGACGTGGCTTCGAGTGAACGAAGTGCGCGAACGGGCGTTCGAATGGTTGTCAGAAGAACAACGGGGTACGCAGAATGCGCGAGGCGAAAACCCGTCACACCGGAGGATGCGGCTGCGGTGCGGTCCGATACAGAATTGACGAGGCGCCGCTGGCGAGCGGCATCTGCCACTGCCAGACATGCCGAAAGGTCGCTTCGGCTCCTACGCTTCCGTTCGTCACCTTTCCCGTGCGAACGCTGGTATACGAACAGGGCGCCCCTCGGGCATTTGCCTCCTCGAGAGGCGTTGTCCGGACATTTTGCGGCTCATGCGGTTCCCCGATCGGCTATCAGAACGATGCCGACCCGGACCTGATCGACATCATGACAGTCAGCCTCGACGACCCGGATGAGTACCATCCGACCTTTCACGTCTGGACGTCTGAAAAGGTGTCCTGGGATGTGATCTGCGACGAGCTGCCGGCACATCCCAAGAGCCGCGCCTAGCGCGTCGAGGCGTGTTGCTATTGCGGCTTGCCGTTCTTCCACGTGACATTCTGGCCGTATAGCGGGATGGTCGAAATCGCCATCTTCGCCGAGCCATCAGTCAGTTCGCGGGAGTGGGCGAGATAGACCAGCGTGTCGTTCTTCTTGTCGTAGATCCGGTTGACGACCAGCTTCTTCCAGATCAGCGACATGCCCGTCTTGAACACCTCGTCGCCGCCCTCCGACAGATTGATGTCGCCAATCTCGATCGGCCCCGTCTGCCGGCAGGAGATGGAGTTGTTCGAGGGGTCTTCGAACCAGTTGCCGTTCTTCACGCGATCGATAACGCTGCGGTCGAAATAAGTGACGTGGCAAGTCACGCCCTTCACCTGCGGGTCGGCCACCGCATCGATGATGATGTCGTTGCCAATCCAGTCGACCCCGACCTTGCCGACGACGTCGGCTGAGGCAGCGCCGGCACTAAGGCCGATGAGTGAAGCAGCGGCAAGCGTGATGTAACTCTTTCTGGACATGACGGTTCCCTGATTGCATCCGCATCTTAGGTAAGCGCGCCTGATGCCTTTACAAGGAAGTGTTCACGCCTTCCTGCAGGTGCAGGCCTCATACCCGGTCGACGTCAGCCTGCCAGGCTTCATGCCTATCAGAGCGGGAATGGCGTTCACGGCAGCCGCCCCGACAGCCCTTGCCATCGCGATCGCCGCATGCGCGCAAACGGCGGCGTCCTCGGCGGCATTGTGATGCGCAAAACGCAGGCCGAGATGCTCGGCGATCATGTTGAGCCGGTGCGAGAGGAAATGCGGCCAGATCCGCTGGGCCATCTTCAGGCTGCAGAGATAGGTCAGCTCCGGATAGGACTGCCGATAGAGATCGAGGCTCGCGCGCCAGACGCTGAAATCGAAAGCCGCATTGTGCGCAATCATTGTCGCACCTCGGAAGTCGTCGTGGAATTCGTCCATCACTTCCGGAAACGCCTGCGCGTCCTCGACATGCTCAGGCCGGATGCCGTGAATGGCGATGTTCATTCCGGAGAACCGCATCTCCTTCGGCCGGATCAGACGCTCCTCGACGCGGGTAACCTTGCCGTCCTCAATCCATGCCAGTCCCACCGAACAGGCGCTGCCGCGTTGTTCGTTGGCGGTTTCGAAGTCAATGGCGATGGTTTTCAACGAGGTTTCCGATTCGATAGCATGGATCTGGCATAACCTCCCCACCCTCTCCGCGCAAATCCGGCTGTTGACATCCGCAAGCGGATTGCGAAATCATGGCGCATGACCGGATTGATGACCATTGTACTTACGCGGACGACCACCCTTGCAGGGTTGGCGGGAGCGATGGTGCGTTAGAAGCAGTCCGTCATCCCCTAAACCCTGCCGAGGCGAGCAGGGTTCGGGAACCGGCTCTCCTCAAACTGAGAAGGAGAGTTGCATGCAGAAGAATCCAAACCCCAGAGAAATACCTGCCGGACTGTCGATCCGAGCCATCAGTCCGTCCGACACCGAGGCATTGACGGCGCTGGTCAATCTGCCGGGCTTCCGCGCCGGTACCTTGCGTCCACCCTACCAGCGCATTGAAGAGACCCGCCGCCATGTCGAAAACAGCAATCCGGATGCAATGCGTCTGGTCGCAACTATCGACGAGCAGATCGTCGGCGACATCGGCATGACCCGTTACCACGGCCGCCGCAATCACGTCGCCTGCATCGGCATGGGCGTGCATGACGACTTTACCGGTCGCGGCATCGGCAGCGCGATGCTCGCGGCCGTCATCGATGCCGCCGACAACTGGCTGAACATCATGCGCCTGGAGTTGACTGTTTACACAGACAACGACGCCGCCATCGCCCTTTACAGGAAGTTCGGTTTCGAAGAGGAAGGCATACTCCGTGCTTTCGCCTTCCGCGCCGGCAGCTACGTCGATGCTTACGCGATGGCGCGCATCAAGCGGTAGAGGAACGCTCCGAGGTCGGTGGCAGCCGATCCCTCATCCGCTGATCAGGGCCAGCCACTCGTCCTCGTCCATCGTCTGGACACCGAGTTCACGTGCCTTGTCGAGCTTCGAGCCGGCGCCTGGTCCGGCAACCACGATGTCGGTTTGCTTTGACACCGAGCCTGCGACCTTGGCGCCGAGGCTTTCAGCCCGCGCCTTGGCTTCGTCGCGCGTGAACTTCTCCAGCGAACCGGTGAAGACCACAGTCTTGCCGGCGACTGGGCTGTCTGCAGCAGCAACCTTCTCTGCAGGCAAGGGCGTCCCGTCATTCAGTTCGGCGAGCAGTCGCGAGATCACCTCGACATTGCGTGGTTCCTTGTAGAATTCGACGATCGCGCGCGCGACGATCTCACCGATGCCTTCGATGGCGTTGAGGTCGTTCCAGGGATCGCCCGAGAGCGGCGCGGCAGCTTTCATCGCTGCTTCGAAGTCGGCATAGGTGCCGTAGGAGCGTGCCAGAAGCTTGGCTGTCGTCTCGCCGACGTGCCGGATGCCGAGCGCGTAAATGAACCGGTGCAGCGCGATGCTCCGCCGCTCGTTGATCGCCGTATAGAGCTTTCCGACGCTGACCTTGCCGAAACCTTCGATATTTTCAAGCTTTGTCAGCGAGCCGGCCTGCCGCTTCTCAAGCGTGAAAATATCTGGCGCGGTACGGATCTGCAGCGCCGGATCGTCGCTCTCGAAGAAGAAGTCGACCTGCTTCGATCCCAGGCCCTCGATATCGAAGGCATTGCGCGAAACAAAGTGCTTCAGATGCTCGGTGGCCTGCGCACGGCAAATGAAGCCACCGGTGCAGCGCGTTACGGAGTCGAGCTTGCCTGTCTTTTCGTTCTTCTCCCGCACCGCATGGCTGCTGCAGACCGGGCATTTTTGCGGGAATTCATAGCGGGCGGCATCAGCGGGGCGCTTCTCCATGACAACATCGAGCACCTGCGGGATAACGTCTCCGGCCCGCTGCACGATGACCGTGTCACCGATCCGAATGTCGTGCCCGACGTCGCGGATGCGTTCGCCCGAGTTCCCGATGCCTTCGATGTAATCGGCGTTATGCAGGGTCGCATTGGTTACGACGACGCCGCCGACCGTAATTGGCGTCAGCCGTGCAACTGGCGTCAGGGCGCCGGTGCGACCCACCTGGATATCGATGTTCTCGACAGTCGTGAAAGCCTGCTCGGCCGGGAACTTATGTGCCGTCGCCCAGCGCGGACTGCGGGAGCGGAATCCGAGCCGTTGCTGCAGATCCAGGCTGTCGACCTTGTAGACGACACCGTCGATATCATAGTCCAGGTCCGGTCGCTTCAGGCCGATATCTTCGTAGTGGGCTAAAATATCGGCGACGGAATTTAGCCGCTTCATCAGGGGATTGACCGGAAAGCCCCAGCTCTTGAACACCTCGACCATACCAAACTGTGTGTCGGAGGGCATGTCGGATATCTCACCCCAGGCATAGGCGAAGAACTTCAATTTGCGGCTCGCGGTCACTTTGGCGTCGAGCTGCCGCAGCGATCCGGCTGCCGTGTTGCGCGGATTGACGTAGGTCTGCTTCCCCTCGGCTTCCATCTGCTTGTTGAGCGCCAGGAAGTCGCTCTTGGCCATGTAGACCTCGCCGCGCACCTCGACGACTGCTGGTGCCCCCGCCGGCAGCGTCTGGGGAATTTCCTTGATCGTGCGGATGTTGGCCGTGACGTTTTCGCCGGTCGTGCCGTCGCCGCGCGTTGCAGCGCTCACCATCCTGCCGTTCTCATAGCGAATCGACATAGAGAGGCCGTCGATCTTCGGCTCCGCGGTAAAGGCAATCGACTGGTCCGGCAGACGGCCGAGGAAGCGATAGACACTCGCCACGAAGTCCTGCACATCCTCCTGCGAGAACGTGTTGTCGAGCGATAGCATCGGCCGTGCATGCACAACGGGCGCGAACGTTACCGAAGGCGCGATACCGACACGCCGCGACGGACTGTCCTCGCGAATGAGTTCCGGAAAGCGCGCCTCGATCGCGTCGTTGCGACGCTTCAGTGCATCATATTCGGCATCGGAAATCGCCGGGCGATCCTCGCCGTGATAAAGCTCGTCGTTGCGGGCGATCTCCTTGGCGAGCCGCTCAAGCTCGGCGGCGGCATCTTCGATCGTCAGGGCATCAACGGCTATGGCTTGGGTCGACATACGGCTCTCGCTCCACGGAATCTGGAGTCGGTTTTAGAGCAAAATGAATGGATTGAAAGAGAGCGAGAGGTCCTCGTTCGCCCTCTCCCCAATTCGGTGATTAGGAAATCAGCCGTTCCCGGCCAGCAGCCGGGCCGCTGCCGCCCTCGCCTCTTCCGTCACCGAGGCACCCGCCAGCATGCGTGCGATTTCTTCCGTCCGGTCGCCAGGCGCCATCGTCGCGACGCGAGTCGCGATCTTCTCCGAGCCTTCGGCGGCCGGTCCCTTCGAAATCAGCAGGTGCGTCGCCGCACGCGCGGCGACCTGCGGCGCATGTGTGACCGACAGCACCTGCACCCGGTCGGAGAGCCGCTTCAGCCGCTGACCGATCGCATCCGCAACCGCACCACCGACGCCGGTATCGATTTCGTCGAAGACGAGCGTCGGCGCAGAACCGCGATCGGCAAGCGCAACCTTCAGAGCGAGCAGGAAGCGCGAAAGCTCGCCGCCGGAAGCTACCTTCATGATCGAACCAGGACGTGTGCCCGGGTTGGTCTGAACGTGGAACTCCACCAGGTCGATACCCTCCGAGGTCGCGTCATCAGGATTGGTGGTAATCTCCACCATGAAGCGCGCGCGCTCAAGCTTCAGCGCCGGCAGTTCCGCCATGACGGCAGCAGCCAAGGCGTCTCCGGCATGATGACGCTTGTCGGAAAGCGTGCGCGCCGCTGCGTCGTAGTTTGCCTTGCCAACACCGACCTCGGCTTCAAGCTTGGCAAGCTTTTCCTCGCCGGCATCGACGTCGGCAAGATCGCTGATCATGCGAACCGCCAGCGCTGGCAGTTCGGTCACCGGAACGGAGTATTTGCGGGAGGCAGCGCGCAAGGCAAACAGGCGTTCCTCTACACGCTCCAGCTCCTTCGGATCGTATTCCGTCTTCCTCAGCGCAGCCTCGACTTCCATCTGCGCATTGGAGAGCTGGTCCAGAGCGGCATCCAGAAGCGCCACCGTATCTTCCAGCAAGCCCGGCGCCTCGTGGCTCTTGCGCTCCAGCCTGCGCACCAGCGAGGCGATATGTGGCACGGGGGAAGCATTGCCGTTGAGGAATTCGGAAGCCTCGGCGATATCGCCGGCGATCCGCTCGGCCTTCATCATCTTCTGGCGACGATCGGCGAGCTCGTCCTCTTCTCCGTCTTGCGGTGAAAGCTTCTCGAGCTCCTCTACGGAAGCGCGGAGGTAGTCGGCCTCACGAGCAGCATTCGCCACCTTTTCGCGCTGCTTCTTGAGCGTCCGCTCGGTATCGCGCCAGATGCGGTACAGATTGGAGACTCCGGCAGCATCTTCGTTCACGCCTGCGAAAGCGTCGAGCAGGATCCGGTGCGCATGCGCATCGACCAAGGCACGATCGTCGTGCTGGCCATGGATCTCGACCAGCATCTGCCCGACCTGGCGCATGAGCTGAACGCTGAGCGGCTGGTCGTTGACGTAAGCCTTGGTACGGCCATCAGCGTTCTGGACACGGCGAAAGATAAGATCGCCGTCATCATCGATGCCGTTTTCGCGCAGCAGCTTCCGGGCGCTGTGGTCCGCGCCGACGTCGAACACAGCCGTAACCTGCCCCTTGTCCTCGCCGTGGCGAACAAGACCGCCATCTCCGCGCCCGCCAAGCGCGAGCGACAGGCTATCGAGCAGGATGGATTTGCCAGCGCCGGTCTCCCCGGTCAGCACCGAGAGGCCGGTCTCGAAGGCGAGATCCAGCCGCTCGATCAGGACGATATCGCGGATCGAAAGCTGGATCAGCATTGGCCTCAGGTACCGAGCAGGAGTTTCTTGCCTGCGGCAGCAATCCACGAACCGGGGTTTTCACGCGGCTCGGTGCCACCACTCTTCAGCAGCTTGAAGGAGTCCGCATACCACTGACTGTCAGGATAGTTGTGGCCGAGAACCGCGGCTGCCGTCTGTGCTTCCTCAACGATGCCCATTGCGTAATAGGCTTCGACAAGGCGCGCAAGCGCTTCTTCGATCTGGTTGGTATTCGGATATTTCTCGACAACCGTGCGGAAGCGTGAGATCGCCGCCAGGTATTCCTTGCGCTCCATGTAGTAACGGCCGACCTGCATTTCCTTGCCTGCCATCTGGTCGCGTGCGAAGCGGATTTTCGCCTGCGCGTCGTCGACGTATTCCGAATCCGGATAGTTGTCGATGACGGCCTGCATGGCCTCGACGGTCTTGGCGGCCGCGCGCTGGTCCTGCGTGACGTCCACGATCTGCTTCGAATAGGTCAGACCGATCAGATACTGCACGTAGGGAGCGTCCTTCGACTTCGGATACTGCGCCATATAGCGGTTGCCCGAAGCGAGAGCGTCGTCCAGACGGCCCTGGCGATACTTGACGAAGGTGCTCATCACGAGCGCCTTTCGCGCCCATTCTGAGAACGGGTTTTCGCGGTCGATTGCGTCGAACTTGCGCGCCGCCTCGGCCATGTTGCCGGCCTTCATGTTGGCGAGGCCCTGGGTATAGAGGACATCCGGCGGATCGTTCTCGAGGCCGAGCTTGGTGATATCGATATCGGGGTCCGACTGGCATCCGGAAATTAAGGCACCTGCGCTCAGCACCAAGAGCGATGCGAACAAAGCGCGCGCTGTCTTCATCATACTATCAGACCCTGCATAACCCATCGGAATATCCCAACGCCGCCATCCCTCAACGGCAGCCACGCCTTGCTGGCGTTTCTAGCCACAAATGTGGAGCCAGAGCAACGCAATGATGATGCATTAACGCATTTTTGTGGCGATGCAGGCGATAAACGCCGGTTTTACACTGCGAATGCTGCATCTCGTGCTACTAAGCATCTGCGGCAGCACATCTATCGGGGAATCATCGTCAGCCTGCTCCCCATAAAGAAACCGCCTCCCGAAGGAGGCGGCCCTGGCCTAATAAATGCGATGGAGGTCATGCCGACCAGGGAGCAAATTCCGGCGCGTTGACCCGGATGAAATCCCGAGCCGCAACACGCTGGCGCGGCGCAGAGGTCTCGACCACTTCATAGGCGGTCGGGTCGCTGAGCAACGCCTTGAGAGCATTAGCATTCATCTTGTGACCGCCGCGGTAGGACCGATAGCAGCCGATGAAAGGAGCACCGGCGAGCGCCAAGTCGCCAACCGCATCGAGTGCCTTGTGGCGCACGAACTCGTCCTTGGCGTAGCGCAGGCCTTCGACGTTGATAACGGTATTGTCGTCCGATATGACGACCGAATTCTCAAGCGACGAACCAAGCGCGTGGCCGGAGGCCCAAAGACGCTCGACATCGCGCATGAAGCCGAAGGTACGGGCACGCGACAGCTCGGACTTGAACGTCGCAGCCGTCATGTCGCCTTCCCACTTCTGTCGGCCGATCAGCGGGCAGTCGAAATCGATCTCAACCTCAAAGCGCATGCCGTCATAGGGACGGAACTCGCTCCACGAACCACCATGCTCGATGCGAACCGGCTTGGTGACGCGGATGTAGCGACGCTTGACGCCAAGCGATACCAGGCCAACCTGTTCGATCGCCTCGATAAAGGGCATCGAGCTGCCATCCATGATGGGCATTTCGGAACCGTGAACTTCGATCAGGACGTTGTCGAGACCAAGCGCGTAGACAGCGGCCATGACATGCTCGATCGTCGCGACCGAGCGCGCCGGCGAGAAACCAAGAACGGTGCAGAGATCTGTATTGCCGACCTGAGAAGACACGGCACGATATTCGGAAACCTCACCGTTGTCGTGCATGCGATTGAAGACAACGCCTGTGTCAGCTTCTGCCGGGTTGAAGGTAATCGAAACGTCAGCACCGGAATGAACGCCGATGCCCGAGAGCGTAATCGGGCGCGATACTGTCGTCTGAAAACCCAACATGCCAATAACCATAAATTTTTGCCTTTATTATCCCTGGTGATCCGCATCGGCTAACATGCCGAACCATCCGCCAGGGGTCATTTCACTCCGTCTGAGCCCCGCGATAAAGCGCAAGAAGACGGTTCCTTGAGCACATACATACGTGCGCCCGGGTTCCAATCCAAATCACTGTTTCTTTCGCATTGTTACGAAAGCATGCCTTTGAAATAACAACGCAATTCGTGCCGAATTCAGAGCTTTGAAACGGCAATGCCCGGGAGCGTACTCCCGGGCATCCTTGTGGCGATTCTGTCCCTTGCCTCAGTTCGACTGGCGGCGCAGGAACGCAGGAATTTCAAGCTGATCGTCTTCCTGCATCATGCGAGCTTGCGGAACGCTTCGGCCCTGATCGTCGAGATTTCCGCGACGCGGCGCATAGAGGCTGGCTTCCGGAGAAAGCTGTCGGCGCTGCTGCGATGCCGCAGCCGGAGCCGAGGTCATCTCTGGCGCAACTTCCTCTTCGCGGCGACCAAGTGAGTTGGTGATCCGCTTCAGGAGCCCCATCGGGCCACGCTCTTCGTGGGCGTGAGACGGAGCGGCCGGCTGCGAGCGACGGTCGATCTCGGCCTGCACGACCGGCGGAAAGTCTTCCACCTTCGGCATGCGAACGGCCTGCTGGGCGGCCATCGGCTGCTGCATGACCGGAGCCGGCTGGCTCATGACAGGCTGCGGAGCCGGCTGGCTGATAACAGGCGCGTGAACGGGAGCCTGCTGAACCGGGGCTGGGCGAATGACGGGAGCGGCTTCCGGAGCAGCGAAGATCTTGCTCTGTGGGCGGAAGGTCTCCTGCATTGCCGGCTGCTGCACCGGAGCTGCAGCACGCGGAGCGTGGATCTCGAGCTCGCGCTCCATCTCGGCCTCGGCCATGCGGATTGCCTGTGCAACCGAGTCGACCGGCTTGGGTGCCTGCTGCATGACAGGTGCAGGCTGAACAGCGGCCGGAGCCGAAGCAACGGCCGCGGAAGGACGCACGATCGGCTTGGCTGCCGGCTGGAAGGTCTTTCCTGCCGCGGCATTGATCGCACGATCGATACCGGTAGCAACAACGGAAACGCGGATGATGCCTTCGAGCGACTCGTCGAACGTCGCGCCGAGGATGATGTTTGCGTCCGGATCGACTTCCTCGCGGATGCGGGTCGCAGCTTCGTCGACTTCGAAGAGGGTCAGGTCGCGACCGCCGGTGATCGAGATCAGCAGGCCCTGCGCGCCCTTCATCGACGTTTCGTCGAGCAGTGGGTTGGCGATTGCAGCTTCGGCAGCCTGCATCGCGCGGCCCTGGCCGGATGCTTCGCCGGTGCCCATCATCGCGCGGCCCATTTCGCGCATGACCGAACGGACGTCGGCGAAGTCGAGGTTGATGAGACCTTCCTTCACCATCAGGTCGGTGATGCAGGCAACGCCGGAGTAGAGTACCTGGTCAGCCATCGCGAAAGCGTCGGCAAAGGTCGTCTTGTCGTTGGCAATGCGGAAGAGGTTCTGGTTCGGAATGACGATCAGCGTGTCGACCGACTTTTGCAGCTCTTCGATTCCGGCTTCGGCCAGACGCATGCGGCGACCGCCCTCGAAGTGGAAAGGCTTGGTAACGACGCCGACCGTGAGGATGCCCTTGTTTCGAGCCGCCTGAGCGACAACAGGAGCAGCGCCGGTGCCGGTGCCGCCGCCCATGCCGGCGGTGACGAAGCACATGTGCGTACCGTTCAGGTGATCGATGATTTCATCGATGCACTCTTCGGCTGCGGCACGGCCGACTTCCGGCTGCGAACCAGCACCGAGACCTTCAGTGACGTTGGCGCCGAGCTGGATGATGCGCTCCGCCTTGGTCATCGTCAGGGCCTGAGCATCCGTGTTGGCAACGACGAAGTCGACGCCCTGGAGGCCAGCGGAGATCATGTTGTTGACAGCGTTGCCGCCGCCGCCGCCAACACCGAACACGGTGATACGCGGCTTAAGCTCAGTGATATCCGGCTTTTGCAGCTTGATAGTCATGTTACCGTTCCTTCTCTTTATGGCCGCATCGCCACGCCGGCCAATTCACTCAATTGTCAGAAGCTTTCTTTCAACCACTGCCCCATGCGGGCAAAGCGGCTGGTATTTCCCCCAAGCGACATGAGCAGACCGCTCTGTGACGCATGTGTTTCCTGGTCCGCGACCTGCGGATAGATCATCAGACCGACGGCCGTCGAAAAGGCTGGGCCCTTCGCTGCAGTCGGCAGGCCCGAGACGCCCATCGGACGACCGATTCTGACGTTGCGGGCAAGAATGCGACGCGCAACTTCGGCAAGGCCGGTCAGCTGGCTCGCACCACCCGTCAGCACGACGCGCTTGCCGACGATCGGGCTGAAGCCCGAGCGCTGGATGCGGTCGCGGATCAATTCCATGGTTTCCTCGATACGGGCGCTGACAATGCGCGATACCAAAGCGCGCGGCACTTGCGTCGGCAGGTCGCGTTCGTCTTCGCCGATCGGCGGGATCGAGATCAACTCGCGCTCGTCCGAGGAGTTCGGCATTGCGGAAGCATGAACGACCTTGAGGCGCTCGGCATCTTCGATACGGGTCGAAAGGCCGCGGGCGAGGTCCGTAGTGACGTGATGGCCGCCGAGGCTAACGGCATCCGTGTGCACGAGCTTACCTTCTGCAAAGACCGAAATCGTCGTCGTTCCGCCCCCCATATCGATCGCCGCGCAACCCAGCTCGACTTCATCGTCGACGAGAGCTGCCAGACCGGAAGCATACGGCGTCGCAACGATTCCCTCAACCGAGAGGTGAGCGCGATTGACGCTGAGCTCGAGATTTTTAAGCGCGGTACGCTCAGCGGTGACGACGTGCATGTCGACGCCGAGAACGTCACCGTACATCGACAAGGGATCTCGGATACCGCGTTCGCCGTCGAGCGAGAAGCCGGTTGCCAGCGAATGCAGCACGGCACGATCCTGGCGCAGCGACTGCTGGCAGGCTGCCGACAGAACCTTCTTGAGGTCGTTCAGTTCGACTTCCTGGCCACCGAGATCGATGGTTGCGGTGTAGATGTCGCTCGTCAGACGACCGGCCGTGACGTTAACGATCAGGCTTTCGACCGTCAGGCCGGCCATGCGCTCGGCGGCATCGACAGCAAGGCGAATCACGCTTTCCAGCGCATCGAGGTCGGAAATCGCGCCGGTCTTGATGCCGCGCGAACGCTGGTGGCCAATCCCAATGATTTCAATGTTGTGCGTGCGGCCGGGCAGCACCTGGCTTTCCTCGCGAGGCGTCAGGCGGCCGATCATGCAGACGACCTTCGTCGATCCGATGTCGAGCACCGAAACGACGTGGGACCGCTTCGACGAAAGCGGCTTCAGGCGCGGCAATCCGAAATGGGACGAACCGAACAAGCTCATATATTTTGCCCCGCCTTCTTCAAATCCTTGGTCCGCTGATCAAGCACAAGTTGCCGGCGCGCCATGGCTTCCGGCGTCAACTGAATTGCCGTGCGGTCGGTGAGCCTGAGATCGACCGCAGCGATGTCGCGCTCCAGAAGGTCCTGCTCCTTCATGAACTTCGACAGCCGCGCCAGAGCCAGATCGACATCGTCTTCCGGCAACTTCACCGCAACGCCGTTGTCCATGTGCAGATCCCAGCGGCGACCCGACACCCAGACGTAGGCCTTTACCCGCGCCCTGATCTCCGGCCACTTCGCAAATTCGGTTTCGAGCGAGGTTGCGGCAACTTCAGCACCGCGACCAACCACCAGCGGCAACTGCGAAAACTTGTTGTCACGCAGCGGAGCGATGACCGAGCCACCCTTCTCCACGAGAGAGAGCTCCTGGCCATGCTGCCAGATGGCGTAAGCCTGGCGCTCCGTGAGCTTTACCTCGACCGTCTTCGGATAGACCTTGCGAACTTCGACATTCTCGACCCAGGGAAGCTTCGCGATCTTCTGACGCGCAGCATCGACATCGAGCGCCACGAGCGAGGTCGTACCGTCCAGCCCCAACAACTGCAGGATCTCGATTTCGGAGGTCTCGGAATTGCCGGACACCTTCACGTCATCAATCGCAAAGCCTGCAGCCGTCGTCGTCGCCTGCGCAACCGCTTCGGTGTGACCACCGAGCGACATGCCGTAGAGACCCGTCGCCGCAAAGAATGCCAACGCGGATACCGTCCCAACGTGAGCCGGAATATGGATGCGGCCACTTCCGAGGCTGACAAGAAAGCGCACAACGCGACGCAGCGGGCGCGGCAGAACCAACCGACCATCACCCTCGGGAAACGAGAGCTCCGCCTGATGACTTGGGCGCCCTATTCTTTTGACCGTCACCGAGAACAAGAAGCGTCCTCCACCATCCAACGGAGAAATTCACCAAACGTGTAGCCGGCATGACCGGCCATTTCGGGCACCAGGGAGGTTGGAGTCATGCCTGGCTGAGTATTGATTTCCAGCCAGATGATTTCACCATCTTCGGAGAAGCGATCGTCGTAACGAAAGTCGGAGCGACTCACGCCACGGCAACCAATTGCTTGATGCGCCCTTAACGCCAATGATTGTATTTTTTGGTAAATATTCGGTGAAATTTCCGCCGGAATGACGTGTTTCGATCCACCTGCCACGTACTTGGCATCGTAGTCGTAGAAGCCATGCCCGACCGGCACGATTTCGGTGACGCCGAGCACCTGATCGCCCATCACACCGCAGGTCAGCTCTCGACCGTAGATGTAGCGCTCGACAAGAACCTGCTCGCCATAGCGCCATTCCGGAGAGCTGATGATTTGCGGAGGATGGGATTGATCTTCCTGAACGATCACTACGCCGAAGCTGGAACCCTCGCGCACAGGCTTCACGACGTAGGGAGGCTTCATCGGGTGCTCCGCCGGAAAGGCGAATCGATTGATCACCTCGGATTGAGCAACCGGAATGCCGACAGCGGCTGCAACGCCTTTGGCCTTCTCCTTGTCCATGGCGAGCGCTGATGCAAGCACCCCGGAGTGCGTATAGGGAATCTCGAGATATTCCAGGACGCCCTGGATCGTGCCATCCTCGCCATAGGGGCCATGCAGCGCATTGAAGACGACATCGGGCCGCAAGGCAGCAAGCTTGGCAGACACATCGCGATCGACGTCAATCCGCGTCACCTGGAAGCCCTCAGCCTCGAGAGCGTCCGCGCACGCCGTCCCGGAGGAAAGGCTTACCGGCCTCTCCGAGGAAAACCCGCCCATCAGGACAGCGACATGCTTGCGACTCATCAACACCCCCAAAAATAACCTGCACTCTGAATTTCGACGCTTGCACCAAGCTTGTTTCCGTCCGAATCTCGCTCGGTGACGCAGGTGTATTAGAGCCTGATTATGGTTAATGAAGTGTTTACTTTCGTTAATTTTTGCCTCGAACGCCCCTCCGGAGGAAGGCCGTGCAACGTTCAGAAAACCCCACGACAACGGCGGCTTTCGTGCAGCATCCCATCGGGAATCCGCACCAGTTCGATGGCTTTTCCGCCCGTCAGCTTTGAGGTTCGGCCACCCGGAAGCGCTGAATCGTCGGAAAAATGCAAAGCGTGCTAATTTTTTTTGCGTTTGTTACTCGGTGGGCATTTGCGCCGAATTAAAATTGCGTTAAGAGCCGCCTGCCTCCCAAGGGCAACGGTGTAATCCCAATTGGAATGAAAATGTCAGACGCGATATCAAGATTATCGCCGACGCCCGCTTTATCGAACAATGCGCAAGTCAACTCGCCGGCGCGTGTTCTGATCGCGAGCCTTGTCGGCACCACGATCGAATTCTTCGATTTTTACGTTTACGCCACAGCCGCCGTGCTGATCTTCCCGACGCTGTTCTTCCCGAACAGTGATCCGACGACGGCCCTGCTTGCTTCCTTTGCAACCTTCTCGATCGCCTTCTTCGCCCGTCCACTGGGCGCCGTGGTGTTCGGCCATTTCGGCGACAGGATCGGCCGCAAGACGACGCTCGTCGCCGCCCTGCTCACCATGGGCATTTCGACGGTCGTGATCGGCCTTCTGCCCTCCTACGAGTCGATTGGCGTTCTCGCGCCGCTGCTGCTCGCGCTCTGCCGCTTCGGCCAGGGCTTTGGCCTAGGCGGTGAATGGGGCGGCGCCGTGCTGCTCGCCACCGAGAATGCACCGGAAGGCAAGCGCAGCTGGTACGGCATGTTCCCGCAGCTCGGCGCGCCGGTCGGCCTGTTCCTCTCCTCGGGCATCTTCTGGCTGCTGCTGCAGGTCATGTCGCAGGATGATCTGCTGAGTTGGGGCTGGCGCGTGCCGTTCATCTCTTCGATTCTGCTGATCGCCATCGGTCTCTGGGTTCGTCTCTCGATCACCGAAACGCCGGCGTTCCAGAAGGCGATTGACAAGCAGGAGCGCGTTGCAGTCCCGGTTGCCGAACTCTTCCGCAAGCACAAGCGCAGCCTGTTCCTCGGCACCTTCGTGGCGCTCGCCACTTTTGTGCTGTTCTACATCGGCTCGGCTTACCTTCTGTCTTACAACGTCAAGGTCCTGAAGATTCCGTTCCCGGACGCGCTTAAGATCCAGATCGTCGGTTCCGTCGCCTTCGGTATTTTCATCCCGATATCAGGCAAACTCGCCGAGCGCTTCGGCCGCCGCGAGATGCTGATCCTCACCACCGTGCTGATCGGTATCTTCTCGTTCTTCCTGCCCGGTCTGATGACCGGCGGCGAAGGCAGCATTGTTGTGTTCGCGATCGTCTCCATGGCGCTGATGGGCATGACTTACGGTCTGATCGGCACGGCGCTTGCTGCGCCCTTCCCGACTGCCGTGCGCTATACCGGCTCGTCGATCACCTTCAACCTTGCCGGCATCTTCGGCGCTTCGCTGGCGCCCTACATTGCCACTTGGCTGCAGGCAAACTACGGCATGCAATATGTCGGCTACTATCTCGGTCTTTCTGCCGTCATCACCTTGATCTGCATTCTGGCCTCCGGCCGCAACGAAGTCTGATCACGAAAACAGTCCAGTTCGAAGGGCCGCGACGGGAAACTGCCGCGGCCCTTTTTCATTGTTGCCGGCTAGCGCCTTGCCCCTAGATTCTCGAAAACGGGGAGAGCCGGGATGCTGACACGACGATCACTGCTGGCACAAAGTGTAGGCGCCGGAATCTCGCTGACACTGCCGTCCATTGCGAGGCCGGCCAGCGTCCCGCCGATCAATGTCACCTTCCTTGTCATCAACGACGTCCATGCGTGCCGCTTCGGAGACCGGCTAAGTCCCAACTGCCAGAGTGAAGGCAAGACCGACGCAAACCTGCTCCGTCACATTCTTGCGCTCAACGGCATTTACCACCAGGCATGGCCCACTGAGATCGCAGGGGAGCCGAGCGGCCTTCTGCTCGCCGGTCAGCCGATTGCGAGGCCGCAGGGCATCATCGTGTGTGGCGATGTCACCGATGATGGCGGCGGCCAGACTGCGGAGTTCGCAGAAGGGTCGCAGCTACTGGAGTTTTCTCAACGCTACCAGCAAGGACGCGGTGCCGACCACGTGCACTTTCCCGTCTATGTTGGGCTCGGCAACCACGATCTCGATCAGGACGGGCGCCCGCCGCAAATCGATTGGTATCGCGACGAACTGCGTGATTACGTGCAGATGAACCACAAGCCGAGCGTTTTCTTCAAGCCGCTGGTGCCTGTCGACAACTACGACGAAGCATCGGACAACTACTCCTGGAATTGGGGTGGCCTGCATCTGATTCAGGCGCAGCGTTACGCCGGGGACAACACAAGAGGTTCGGCAAGCAGCCTCGATTGGATGAAACGCGATCTCGAGACCTATGCGTCCGATGGCCGCCCGGTGGTCATCTTCCAGCACTATGGATGGGACCCGTTTTCCCTCGAGCGCTGGAATCCTGAAATGAAGACATTCACGTTAAGAGGAAGCGGTGCGCCCCACTGGTGGGGTGAATCGGAACGTCAGGAACTCCTCGCAACCCTCGAAGGCTACAACGTAATCGGTATTTTCCACGGCCACGAGCACAACACGCCGATGGCCTATCGGGTCGGCAAGCTGGACGTTTTCAAAGCAAAAGCCGCCTTCATGGGCGGCTTCTGCCTTGTCCGGGTGACAAGCAACACGATGGATGTAGCGATCGGCGAAGCCAGTGACGACAGGGGCGGCGTAACTTTCTCCACCGCCTTCAGCAAACGCCTCACGTAACGTTACTCGTTGGTTACTCCCTGGAAAGGACGAACCTCACGTCCTGGCATGAAGACGCCGAGACGCTTGATTTCCCACTCGAGCTTGATGCCGGATTTTTCGAAAACTTCGCGACGGACCTGTTCGCCGAGATATTCCAGATCATATCCCGTCGCCTGCCCCATGTTGATCATGAAATTGCAATGAAGCGACGACATCTGGGCGCCACCGATCACCAGCCCGCGGCATCCCGCTTCGTCGATGAGCTTCCAGGCGGAATGGCCGTCCGGATTCTTGAAGGTCGAGCCGCCCGTCTTCTCGCGGATCGGCTGGACCGTTTCACGATGACTGCGCACGGCATCCATCTCGGCTCGGATCTTGGCGCGGTCCTCGCTATACCCTTCGAAGAGCACCGAGGTGAAAATCAGATCGCTCGGCACCGATGAATGACGGTAGGAATAGCCCATATCCGCGTTCGACAGGACAAGCTTGTTGCCCTTGCGATCAACCGCATTCACCTCGACGAGCCGCTCGCGCGTCTCCCCGCCGTTGGCGCCGGCGTTCATGCGCGCTGCGCCACCAATGCTGCCGGGAATACCGTAGTAGAAATGGAAGCCGCCGATGCCGTTGTCCATAGCCATGGCTGCGACATGCTTATCGGGGCAGATCGCACCAGCGCGGATGCGGTTCTCGCCCGCAAGCTCGACGGCGCCGAAGCCCTTTGCCGAAAGCCGCAACACCACGCCGGGAATGCCGCCGTCACGAACCAGGATGTTCGATCCGACGCCAACGACGGTGACCGGGACTTCCTCCGGCAAAAGCTTGAGGAAAGCAATCAGGTCGTCCTCATCATGCGGCTGGAACATCAACTCGGCCAGACCGCCAGCGTGGAACCACGTGACGCGGTCCATCGGCGCATCCGGCGTGATCCTACCGCGGATGTTCTTTACACCGTCGCCGAGCGACGCAAGAAGCTTTTCCCCATTCACCTGTTTCATGCAGATATTCCCGAAAGGCTTTCCAATTGCTTGGGCAACGCTGCCGCCCAGTATGTGATACTCCCAGCCCCCAACAGAACCACAAAATCCCCCGGCTTTGCAATCTCTGCGACCATTTCAGGCAAAAGCTCTTGGGAAGGCAGGAAGCGGGCATCGCGGTGACCGCCCGATTTGATCCGGGATACGAGTGCCTCGGAATTCACCCCTTCGATCGGATCTTCACCCGCCGCATAGACAGGCGCGAGGAAAATGCTGTCCGCATCGTTGAAGCAAGACGCGAACTCCTCGAAGAGGCTGGATAGCCGCGAATAGCGATGCGGCTGATGAACTGCGATCACGCGACCCTTGCAGGCTTCGCGCGCAGCGCGCAGCACGGCTTTGATCTCGACCGGATGGTGGCCGTAGTCGTCGAAGATCTGGACGCCATTCCATTCGCCGGTCAGCGTGAAGCGGCGCTTGACGCCGCCGAAGGAGGCCAGTCCCTTGGCAATGTCGTCGCTGGACATACCGAGGCGATTGGCAACCGCGATCGCGGCGGTGGCATTGGATATGTTGTGCCGTCCGGGCATCGGCATCACGAGATTGTCGAGCCTGATCACCTGCCCGGTTCTCCGGCGGCGGATCTCTACGTCGAAGATCGAGCGCGGACCATCGACACGGACATTCATGAAACGAACGTCGGCCTGTGGATTCTCGCCATAGGTAACGATCTTGCGGTCCTCGATCCGGCCGACCAGCGCCTGAACTTCCGGATGGTCGAGGCACAGCACGCCGAAGCCGTAGAACGGCACGTTCTCGACGAACTGGCGGAATGCGGCGCGAACCGCATCGAAATTGCCGTAGTGATCCAGATGCTCGGGGTCGATGTTAGTGATGACGGCAACGTCGGCGGGAAGCTTCAGGAACGTGCCGTCGGACTCGTCGGCCTCCACCACCATCCACTCACCCTCACCCATGCGAGCGTTGGTGCCATAGGCATTGATGATACCGCCGTTGATGACGGTAGGGTCGAGACCGCCTGCCTCCAACAGCGTTGCCACCAGCGACGTGGTTGTGGTCTTGCCATGCGTACCGCCGATCGCGATCGCATTGCGGAACCGCATCAATTCGGCAAGCATCTCCGCCCGGCGAACGACCGGCAGCAGCTTTTCACGCGCCGCGACAAGCTCGGGGTTGTTCTTCTTGATCGCAGTCGAGACGACCACCACTTCGGCGTCACCGAGGTTTTCTGCCTTGTGGCCGACGAAGACTTCGATGCCCTTGTCACGCAAGCGTTGCACGTTGGCGCTGTCGGCCTGATCCGATCCCTGCACGCGGTGACCGAGATTGTGGAGCACCTCGGCAATGCCGCTCATGCCGATGCCGCCGATGCCGATGAAATGAACGAGGCCGATGGCCTTCGGCATTTTCATGCGCGTTTCCCCTTGAACTCTGCAATTGTACGTCGTGCCGCAATAGCCTCTACCATGTCGGCAAGCAAGTTCGCAGCGTCGGGTTTACCCGCTTGCGTGGCTGCAGCGGCCATCCGGGCGAGCTTTTCCGGGTCGTTCATCGCATGGGTGAGTATCGAAGCGATCTTCTCCGGCGAAAGCTCGGCCTGCGGAATGACCTTGGCTCCGCCGGTTGCCGCAAGGGCTGCCGCGTTCGCCGCCTGATCGTGGTCCAAAGCATGTGGGTAAGGCACAAGCACTGCCGGCCGCCCGATCACGGAAATCTCCGAAACCGTGGATGCACCGGAACGGCAGATGACGAGATGTGCCGCGGCAAGTCGTTCGGCCATGTCGTTGAAGAACGGCGCCGTATCAGCAGCCATCTTCAATTGAGCGACGCAAGCGCTCAACATGCCCATATCTTCCGGACGCACTTGCTGGGTGATGCGCAGGCGATCGCGAAGCCCGTCCTCGAGCAAGCTGATGGCTGTCGGCATCGCCTTGGAGAAATACTGCGCGCCCTGGCTGCCGCCAAAGACGACGAGATTGAAAGGCTCACCGGGATTGGACTGAGAATACGGCACTTTCGCCGCCTCGATGATGGCCGGTCGCACCGGATTGCCCGTTGTCACCGTCTTGCTCGGAAACTGGCCGCCGCCTTCGGGCAGGAACCCGCCTGCAATCGCCTGCACACGGCTAGCCAGCGCCTTGTTGGCGCGGCCCATCACGGCGTTCTGCTCGTGGATCATCGCAGGCACGCCGAGGCGCGTTGCAGCGAGTAGCGGCGGTACGGTGGGATACCCGCCGAAGCCAACGACCACCACAGGCTTGAGACGCGCGATAAGCTTCTTGGCAGCCCGCATTCCGGTCCACAGCGTCCACAGCGAGCGCGCGACAGCGACCGGATTCTTGGAGCCGATCGTCGACGATGGCACGACATGAATCTCATCGGCCGGGAATTTGCCGGCATAGCGCTCGGCACGGCTATCGGTGACCAGGTGCACGGAATAGCCGCGCTCCTTCAGCTTGTAGGCCAGAGCCTCCGCAGGAAACACATGGCCGCCGGTTCCCCCGGCGGCAAGCAGGACAATGCCTTTACTCATAAGCAATTACTCCGCCGGCATTCCGTGCGCGACGCGGAAGAGGCTCCGATCCTGCGCACGTTTTTCCGGCCTATGACGCGTCAGCGCGAGAATGAACCCGGCGGTAACGCAGATGGCGACCATGGACGAACCGCCGTAGGAAATCAGCGGCAGGGTCATGCCTTTCGCCGGCAGCAGTTCGAGATTAACGCCTACGTTGATGATCGACTGTATGCCGATCTGCAGCACGAGGCCAGCGACGGCAAAGCGGTTGAAGTCGTTCCGCTCCCTGTAGGCATGCGAGAGACCGCGCAGCACGAGGACCGAAAACAGCGCGACGAGCGCCATGCAGAAGACGATACCGAACTCTTCGGCCGCGACCGAGAAGATGAAGTCGGTATGCGCATCCGGGATGATGCGCTTGACGATACCCTCGCCTGGGCCCTGTCCGAACCAGTCCCCGCGGATGATGGCTTCGCGCGCCGTATCGATCTGGAAGGTGTCACCTTCGCCGGTCAGGAACTTGTCGATGCGCAGCGCCACGTGCGGGAAGATGTAGTAGGCGCTGACAAGGCCGCCGACACCGCCTGCGCCGAGCAGGATGATCCAGATCCACGGCATGCCCGCCATGAAGAACATGCCGCCCCAGACGGCGGTCGTCAGGATCGTCTGTCCAAGGTCAGGCTGTGCGACCAGAAGGGCCGCGACAATGCCGAAAAGTATGATGGCAAACAGGTTGCCCGGAATTTCCGGCTGGCGCGCATGCTCGGCGAAGAGCCAGGCGCAGACGACGACGAATGCCGGCTTCATGAACTCGGAGGGCTGGATCGAGATGCCGGCCAAGGTAACCCAGCGGCGGGAACCCTTGACCTCGACGCCGAAGAACAGAGCCAGCAGCATCATGCCAAGGGCGACGATCAACAGGATGATCGCCGTTCGCCGCACCTGGCGGGGCGTAAGAAAGGAGAGACCAACCATCACCGCGAGTGACGGGATCATGAAAGCGGCATGGCGCTTGACGAAGTGGAACGGCTCCAGCCCGATGCGTTCGGCGACGGCGGGCGACGCGGCGAAGGACAGCATGAAGCCGATGCCCATCAGGAAGATGAACATCGCCAGGAAGAAGCGGTCGATGGTCCAAAACCAATCGGCCAGAGGCCCACGTTCCGCGCGGCTTACCATGTCATTTATCTCCTGTTGCCGAATCGATCAGCATGGTGATTCCGTCGAGCGCTGCCACATGGCTGACAAATGCATCGCCCCTGACTTCGAAGTTCTTATATTGATCGAAGCTTGCGCAAGCCGGGGATAGCATCACGGCAAGAGGACCGCTTTCATCTCTTTCGGCATCGGCAGCAGCGTGCGCGACAGCCCACTCCAACGTCCCCGAAATCTCGTAGGGCACTGTCTCGCCAAGCGTCGCGGCAAATTCGGCAGCGGCTTCGCCGATCAGATAAGCCTTGGCGATCCGCGGGAAGAACCCCGTCAGTGAGGTGATGCCTCCGGCTTTCGGCAAGCCGCCGGCGATCCAGTAAATGCGGTCGTAGCTCGACAACGCCGGAGCCGCGGCATCGGCGTTGGTGGCCTTCGAGTCGTTGACGAAGACGACGTTGCCGCGACGCCCGACCGGCTGCATCCGGTGCTTGAGGCCGGGAAAGGATGCGAGCCCGGCGCGTATCTCTTCCTCAGAGACGCCGACGGTCAGGCATGCGGCAACCGCCGCTGCGGCATTCTGTGCGTTGTGGCTGCCGCGCAGCGTCTGGATACCGTCGAGATCGGCAATCGACTTTGTTGCGCCTCCCGAGGCCTGGATGAGCTTCGTTCCATCCGCGTAGATGCCGTAGGGAAGTGCATGACGGCGGGAAATGCGCATGACCTTGCCGCCGGCCCGCTCGATACGATCCGCGATCATCTGGCAGTGGCTGTCGTCCACGCCGATGACGGCGATGTCACTGCCGGCAACCAGCCGCTCCTTGATGTCGGCATAGTGCTGCATCGTGCCATGACGATCGAGATGATCCGGCGTCAGGTTGAGCAGGATGCCGGCGGACGGATTGACCGTCGGCGCGAGGTCGATCTGGTAGGACGAGCATTCGACGACGTAAAAACGTCCATCCTTCGGCGGGTCGAGCGTCAGCACCGCCGTCCCGATATTGCCGCCGAGTTGCGTATCGCGGCCGCTCGACTTCAGGATATGCGCGATCAGCGCTGTCGTCGTCGACTTGCCGTTGGTACCGGTAATGGCAATGAACGGGCAATCGGGCGCATGGGCCCGGCGCTCGCGCACGAAGAGCTCGACGTCGCCGACGACATCGACGCCGGCGGCACGCGCAAGATCAACGGTCCAGTGCGGCTTGGGATGCGTCAGCGGCACACCCGGTGAGAGCACGAAAAGCGACTGCGCGCTCCAGTCGATGGTGCGCAGATCGGCGGTATGGATGCCCTCGGCGGCGGCTTTGGTAACGCTATCCGGATTATCATCCCAGGCGGTCACCTCGGCGCCGCCCAGTTTCAGCGCGCGCGCCGTGGCAAAGCCGGAACCGCCGAGCCCGAACAGCGCGACCTTCTTTCCTGATAGCGTCGTAACGGGAATCATCGCCGCCTCACCGCAGCTTCAGGGTGGAGAGACCAAGCAGGGCAAGACCGACCGCGATGATCCAGAACCGGATCACCACCTGGCTTTCCGTCCAGCCCTTCTTCTCGAAATGGTGATGGATCGGCGCCATCAGGAAGACGCGCCGGCCGGTCATCTTGAAGTAGCCAACCTGGATGATGACCGAGAGCGTTTCCATCACGAACAGGCCACCGATGATCGCCATGACGATCTCATGCTTGGTAGCGACGGCAACCGTGCCGATCGTGCCGCCAAGCGCCAGCGAGCCGGTGTCGCCCATGAAGATTGCGGCGGGCGGCGCGTTGAACCAGAGGAATCCGAGGCCGGCGCCGATGACGGCCCCGAGCACCACCGAGAGCTCGCCGGTGCCCGGTACGAAGTTGATCTGCAGATAGTTTGCAAAGACTGCATTACCCGCGAGATACGCAATCACCCCGAAGGATGCTGCGGCGATCATGACCGGCACGATGGCGAGCCCATCGAGACCATCGGTCAGGTTCACGGCATTGCCGGCACCGACGATCACGAAGCCGCCGAAGAGGACGAACATGATGCCGAGGTTGATCATGAAGTCCTTGAAGAACGGGAACGCGATCGATGAGCCGAAGGTCGAACCCGCGGTTCCGGATGCAAGTGCCGTTCGCATCATGAAGTAAACGGCAATGCCTGCGATCACGAACTCGATGCCGAGTCGCGCCTTGCCGGAGAAGCCCTTGTGGCTTTGCTTGGTGACCTTCAGGTAGTCGTCATAGAAGCCGATCGCGCCGAAACCGAGGGTGACGAGCAGCGTGGCAACCACGTAGACGTTGGAAAGATCAGCCCATAGCAGCGACGACCCGACGATACCCGCGAGGATCATCAGGCCGCCCATGGTCGGCGTACCTGCCTTCTTGAAGTGTGTCTGCGGACCGTCGGCGCGGATCGGCTGCCCCTTGCCTTGGCGGATGCGCAGAGAGTTGATGATCGTCGGACCAAAGAGGAAGACAATGAAGGCGGACGTAAACAGGGAGGCGCCCGTGCGGAAGGTAATGTACCTGAAGAGATTCAAGAATTTCAGGTGTTCCGACAGTTCGACAAGCCAAATCAGCATTCAGGGCCCCTTGTTTACCCGCTCAAAAATCGCGTTGCGTGTCGGCAAATGGCGGGAACTTGTCAAGAAGCGCGGCGACGATCTTTCCGAAACCTATGCCCAGTGACGATTTTACCATCAGCACGTCGCCAGCCACGACGGAGTTCAGTACGTATTCGCTTAGTTCTTCTGTCGTCTCGTAGTGAACGACCTGGACGCTCTCCGGGAGCGATTCCTTCAGCGCAGCCATTTCACGACCGGCCAGCCAGACATGCTCAATGCCGGCAGCAAGCAACGGCCCCGCCAGATCCGAATGGACCCTTTCCGCGTAGTCGCCCATCTCCAGCATGTCGCCGAGTACGGCGATGCGCCGCCCCGCCCCCGTCGGCACCGCGCTCGCAAGCACGGCGATTGCCGCCCTCATAGAGGCGGGATTGGCGTTGTAGCTCTCGTCGATGACCGTGAAGGCGCCGTGGTCGATCATCAGCCGATGACGGCGGCCCCTGCCCTTCTCGGGCTGGAGCGTCGCGAGGGCGCCGATCGCCTGCTGCATGTCCGCACCGACTATCTTCACGACCCCGAGGGCAGCCAGCGCATTCTCCGCGATGTGCCGGCCCGGCGCACCGATTGCCACTTCCTTCGTGTCGCCGTCGATGGTGATCCAGAGCGTCGAACTCTGGTCCGAGCCGTTAAACTCTGCCAGGCGGAAATCCGCTTTCGCGTGCTGACCGAAGGAATGGATGTGGTTGATACCGCAAGCTTGTGCCGTCCGCTCCAGAAAGTTGAACTGGTCGTTGTCTCGATTGAGCACGACCTGCCCACCGGACACGACGCCTTCGAAAATCTCGGCCTTGGCCGTCGCGATCTCACGAATGCTCTTGAAGTTGCCAAGGTGTGCCGGCGCGATTGTCGTGATCACGGCGACATGCGGCTTGATCATCTTGACCAGCGGGCGGATCTCGTCCGGATGGTTCATGCCCACTTCGAAGACACCAAAATACGTGTCGAGCGGCATCCGGGCGAGCGTCAGGGGTACGCCCCAGTGATTGTTGAATGAGGCAACGGAAGCGTGCACCTTGCCCGATGGAGACAAGACCCGGCGCAGCATCTCCTTGGTGGTCGTCTTGCCGACCGAACCGGTGACGGCAATGATCTGGGCGCGCGAACGGGCGCGAGCAGCCTGTCCGAGCTTTCCGAGTGCCGCCAACACATCTTCGACAACGATCACTGGGACGGTGAGCCGCCCCATGGCTGGCAGGCGCGCTTCGCTGACGACGAGAAGAGCGGCTCCGTTTGCCATCGCCATCGACGCGAAGTCGTGGCCATCGACGCGGTCGCCCTTGATGGCGAAGAAGGCTTCGCCGGGCGCAATGGAGCGGCTGTCGATGGAAATCCCGGTAATGCCCTCAGGCAAAGTGCCGAACGGCCGCCCTGCCATGGCGGCAATCATGTCTTCCGTCGTCCAAAGCCAGTTCACGGTTTCAGCTCCTCCAAAGCCTTACGCAATTCGGCGTGATCCGAAAACGGCAGGGTGACGCCCCCTATCGTCTGCCCTTCCTCGTGCCCCTTGCCGGCGACGATCAGCGTGTCGCCGGATGTCAGCATCCCGACCGCCGTTCGGATCGCCTCGGCGCGGTCGCCGATTTCGGTTGCGCAGCCAGCGGCCGCCATGATCTCGGCACGGATGCTCGACGGCTCTTCGGAGCGCGGATTGTCGTCCGTGACAATCACCACATCGGCCAGACGGCAGGCGATTTCGCCCATGATCGGGCGCTTGCCGCGATCGCGGTCGCCACCGCAGCCAAACACGACGATGACGCGGCCCGTAGTAAACGGACGAACGGATTCCAGGACGTTGGCAAGCGCGTCTGGCTTGTGTGCGTAGTCAACATAAGCAAGCGCGCCGTCCCTGGTGTGGCCCACCAGCTCCAGTCGACCCGATGCGCCCTGCAGCTTTTCGAGGGCCGCCATGGCAACCTTCGCCGGCACGCCCGTCGACATGGCGAGACCTGCCGCGACGAGCGCATTGGCCACCTGGAAGTCGCCCGCAAGCGGAATGTCGACCTCGAAGATTTCGTCCTCGGCATGGATTTCAGCCACCTGCTTGTGGCGGAAATGCTCGACGCGCTTCAGCGTCAGGTAGTCACCCTTGCGACCAACGGTGCGGACGTCATGACCCGCGTCGCGCGCCGCTTTGACGGCTTGCTCCGACCACGCATCGTCAGCGAAGATCACCGCCGGTGCGCCCTTTGGCAGCAGCGTATCGAACAGCCGCATCTTCGCGGCCATGTAGCTTTCGATCGTCGGATGATAGTCCATGTGATCGCGGCCTAGATTGGTAAAGGCAGCGGCAGTGAGCCTGACGCCATCCAGACGGCCTTGATCGAGGCCATGGCTGGAGGCTTCCATCGAGGCATGTGTAACGCCCTCCCCAGAGAGCTCAGCCAGTAATTTGTGAAGCGAAACTGGATCGGGCGTCGTCAGCGAGCCATATTCATTGCGTGTCGGAGAGACGACACCAGTCGTACCGATCATCGCCGCCGGATGGCCGGCATAAGCCCAGATCTGCCGCGTAAAGGAGGCAACCGACGTCTTGCCTGCAGTACCGGTCACGGCAACCATCGTTTCCGGCTGCTTGCCATAGAAGTGAGAGGCCGCGATCGAGAGGAAGCGGCGCGGATCGTTCACGACGAGAACAGGTATGGAAGCATCAATGCCATGGGAGGCAATGGCCACGACAGCACCGCGCGTCGCCGCATCGGCGATAAAACCCGCTCCATCTGCCTTCGTCCCGGCGACAGCTACAAACACCATTCCGGGTTCGATCTTGCGGCTGTCGGACGAGATGCCCAAAACCGCCAGCGCCCCGACAGACCCGGCTAATTGATTTTCAAGTTCCGGAAATGCATCTCCGGCGATGTCTCGCAAGTTCATCGAATGTACTTTTCTTTTTCAAGCCGCCGCGCCCCCGTGGCGAATCGGCTCCGACATTCATTCAGACTCAATAAGACACCAACATGGCCGATCCGTCGTCACCGAACTTGGGTTCCACACCGAGAATTGGCGCTGCGCGGGCAATGATGTTCTTCACCATCGGTGCAGCAGTATACGCGGCGATGTTCTGACCCTTCTCGCCATTGTGCGGTTCATCGCAGAACGTCAGCACGACATACTTCGGATCCTCGATCGGAAATGCGGCGAGGAACGCATTGAAGTTGAGGTTCGTCGCATAGCGGCCATTGACCACCTTGTCAGCCGTGCCAGTCTTGCCGCCGACGTTGAAGCCGGGGACGTCAGCATTGCGGCCGGAGCCCTTGATGCCGTTCAGCTTGAAGAGATAACGCACGTCGTCGCTGGTCGACTTCTTGACAACCACTTCAGCAACCTCGTCCGCCTGTTCCCGATTGCGCGGCAGGAAGGTTGGCTCGATGAGCTTGCCGCCGTTAACGAGCGCCGCGCCGGCAACCGCCGTCTGCAGTGGCGTCGTGGAAACGCCGTGGCCGAAGGAAATCGTGATCGAGTTGATCTTCTTCCAAACCTTCGGTTGGCTCGGCATCTTCACTTCCGGCAGTTCGGTCTGCATCTTGGTCAAAAGGCCGAGCTTCGTAAGATAATCCTTCTGAGCATCCATCCCGACAATGTCGATGATGCGAGCTGTGCCGACGTTCGACGAATACTGGAACACCTCAGGCAGCGTCAGCCAACGGCGCTGGCCGTGGAAGTCGTGAATGGTGAAGCCGCCGATGCGGATCGGCTGCGTCGCATCGAAGCTGTCGTTCAGGCTGACCTTGCCCGTGTCGAGCGCCATGGCAAGCGAGAACGTCTTGAAGGTCGAGCCCATTTCGAACGTGCCGTTCGACATGCGGTTCAGCCAGCCCTCCTTGGCGCCCTCCAGCGGGTTATTCGGATCGAAATCCGGGGCCGAGGCCATTCCTAGCACTTCGCCGGTATGAATATCGAGGATGACAGCGCCGGCGCCCTTTGCCTCGTAGTTCTTGACCGCGTTGACGACGACATCGCGCACGATGTTCTGGACGCGGACGTCAATCGACAGGCGAACGGGCTCAAGCGGCTGATCGCTTGTCATGCCGACGGAAGCGAGGTCGGCAAGGCCCTGATCGTCAATGTATTTTTCCATGCCGGCAACGCCGCGGTTGTCGATGTTGACGTAACCGAGAATGTGCGCTGCGGTGGCGCCACCCGGATAAAAGCGGCGCTTCTCAGGGCGGAAGCCGATGCCGGGAATGCCGAGTGCAAGGATCTGGCTCTGCTGCTTCGGCGTCAGCTGGCGACGCAGCCAGGCGAAGTGGGACGTGCGGTTCGCGAGCTTCTTGTAGGTACCCTTCATGTCGAGGTCGGGCATAACGGTGGCGAGTTTCTCCACCGCCTCGTCGGGATCGACAACCTTGTTCGGCTCGGCAAAGAGCGAGACGGTGCGGATATCGGTCGCCAGCACTTCGCCGTTTCTGTCCAGGATATCCGGGCGCGACGCCATCAGACGATCAGGCGGCAGGATGCTGGACACGACATCGGGATCGCGGACTGCGTATTCGACGAGACGCCCGCCGATCACACAATAAACGGCAACGAAGCCGACGATCAGGAGCCCGACGCGGCTCTTGGCCTGTCCCGCCCTCTTCTTTCGCGATCCCTCGATCGGCCTAGTGCCGCCGAGGCGGTTGTGCGTGCCGGCGGAGAAATGCGCCTGGCTCTTCAAGACCATGATGCGTGAAAGAAACGACATCTCTACTCCACCGATCCGGTTGCCATCATGTCTTCTTCTTCGGGTTCAGGCGCCACAGCCTTCGGCTTCGCCTTGGCACCGGCCTTCGCTTCGGTAATGTCGGGAACCGGAACTTGCGACTTCAGCATCGGCAGTTCCTTGGCATGAACCAGCGACGTGGAAGCCGTCGGCTGCAGCTGAAGCTCGCCATTGTAGTTGTTGACGAGCCGCTCGAGCCTGTTCGGCTGGGACAACAGAGCCCAATCGGCCTTCAACAGATCGATGGTATCCTTCTCGAGCTTGATCTCCGCTTCAAGGCGATGAACTTCCTCGAGCTTGAGCTCGGCATGGTGCTTGATCGTGTAGGTGACAGCCGCAGCTGCTGTCATGACACCGACGAGGATGAGGTCCAAGGTTCTCAACATATCAGGCTCCGAGCTTTCCGAGACTCGCCAGATTCGGCAATCCGAAGATGGAAATATCCGCCGCTTCGGCAGGTGCGGCAGTGCGCAGCCCTGCCCGCAGCTTGGCAGATCGCGCCCGCGGGTTTGCCTGCGCCTCCGCCTCGGTCGCAGCAACCATCGGCTTGCCGATCCGCTCAAAGGTCGCCGCACGCTCGTGCGCGACGGGCAGATGACGCGAGCCCGAAGCCTTGCCGGCGCGATCAGAGAAGAAGGTCTTGACGATCCGATCCTCGAGCGAATGGAAGGTAACCACAACGAGACGCCCGCCGGGCTTCAGCACGCGCTCGGCGGCAAACAGCGCCTGCGCCAGCTCGCCAAGCTCGTCGTTGACGAAAATCCGCAACGCCTGGAAGACGCGGGTCGCCGGATGAATCTTGTCCTTCATCTTGCGCGGCGTGACGAGCTCGATCAGACCAGCAAGATCGCGCGTCGTCTCGAACGGCTTTTCAGCCCGCCGTTTTTCAATCGCATGCGCAATGCGCGGCGACTGACTTTCCTCTCCGAGAAAGTGAAAGATGCGAATGAGATCGGCAACCTTGGCGCGATTGACCACATCGGCCGCGGAAACGCCTGCCGCCGACATCCGCATGTCCAGCGGACCATTCTTCTGGAACGAGAAGCCGCGCTCGGCCTCATCGATCTGCATTGAGGACACGCCGATATCGAGCACAACGCCATCCAGCCCGCCCGATGGAGCAGCATCGGCCAATTGGGAAAACTGCGAATGAACGAGCTTCAAGCGGCCTTCGCTTTCAGCGACAAGGGCCTGGCCAGCTTCGATAGCGGTCGGATCGCGATCCAGGGCGATCACATTGGCGCCGGCACCCAGAATGGCAGAAGTATAGCCGCCCGCACCGAAGGTGCCATCGAGAATGATTTTGCCCGGCAACGGCTCGAGCGCGGCAAGCACCTCATTGAGAAGAACCGGAATGTGGCGAACCGGTCCGCCACCGGCATCAGTTGAATCTCCGCCAGGATTCGCCGTCATTCCGTTCCCTCGTACCTTTAGGAACGCCTGCCCGCCAGCCGACGCCCTCCTCGTGCCTGCACCTGAGCAGCCTGAAATGCCTGCGGCTGCCACAGCTGAAAATGATCCGCCCGACCAACGAAGGTCACTTCGTCCGAGATACCAGTGAAGTCGCGGATGAAATCCGTGACCATCAGCCGACCTTCCGCATCGAGCTTCATGAAGATACCGCCCCCGTGGATGAGAAGCGACATCTCGTTCGCGTCCGGCGAAAACGGATCTTCCGCAGAGATTTGACGCTCGAACCTCTCCAGGAGATCCGGACCGCCGACACTGATCGCCGGAAACACAAAGTCCTGGAAGCAATAGAGCTCCTGAACATTGCGCTGCGCCAACACGGATCGAAACGCCGCCGGCACGGAAACCCTGCCCTTGGAATCGATTCTGTTGGTCGCATTTGAAAGGAAGCGGCTCATGACACGAAACATCCGTTCCCGAAAGAGCCCGGACTGAACTCAAAAGCCCGGAACCCTGAAATTCAGGCACAGCTTCGCGAGCCGAATGGGCAAGACCCCATCCGGCGCTTCCGGAACGGAAGACACCTTGGCTTTGCGATTGGTGGGCACCTACTTGCCCTTGCGCAGTGCATGAATGGGATAACATGGGACCATGTGGGCGTCAATGGGAAACGCCCGTCTCACGATGAGCGCCGTATCGAAAATTTATAAGCTGTTAAGTTTAACAAAGGGTTAGGACCGCACTTACCGATGCCGCGAACCAGCCCTGCCAGCGCGCGCCCGAAGGCGACCGATGGCTCAGATCGGCACAACCAAATATGCAATTTCCAACAAAGGCTTAAGGCTTGCTCTTCAACAGTGGCAGGCGCCGATCCGAGGCGCCCCATGAAGAGGTATGCAGCCGCTATCCCCTTTGAAGTAAGCGACCAAGCTATCCGGATATTGCCATGTGCAAAATAATAAGGAGGCGGAGAATTGAATCGGTTCAGCGCTGCCGCATATTAATGCAAGCTAAATAAGTAACCGTGGAGTAATAGTATGACAAACTTCACATTAAAGGGACTTCTTTACGGGCGCTTTGAACCGGAAAAGCGTATTCCACTGTCGCAGTCAGGCATGACGACCGACATCCAATGCGATTCCTGCGGCAAGATATTCAAGCGCTGGTCCATTCTCGCGCGCAGCAGTACCACCTGCGATGAATGCCTGGCAAAGGCACCGACCGCCCACTAGCAATCGACGACATCAACAAGACGCGTCTTAGCAAAGGTAGTTCGCCAGTTGGCCTGTAAGCCGGGTTCTGTATGGCCCCGGCCGAAGCCGGAACGTGGCAGCCATTCCTCTGGGACAGCGTTCGCACACTGCCTCACGCAACCCACCCGGATGACTGACCTGGAAACCAGCCGGAAGGCTTTCGCCTCCCACGTCATCCCTATTCGGTCTTGCTCCCGGTGGGGTTTACCTTGCCATCGCCGTTACCGGAGATGCGGTGGGCTCTTACCCCACCCTTTCACCCTTACCTGCCGAGGCAGGCGGTTTGCTTTCTGTGGCACTTTCCCTGAGGTCGCCCTCGCCGGACGTTATCCGGCACCGTGTTTCCGTGGAGCCCGGACTTTCCTCACCCTACCGCCTTTCGGCATTGGTAAAGCGCGGCTGCCCGGCCAACTGGCACGGCTCCCTTAGCGGAGACGCGAAGCGAATGCCACTGAAATATCTTCGAGCTCTGCGCGTACTCGCAACGGGCGCCCCTCCCCGACCGGATGCGTGCCTAGCGGAAGACCGGCGTCAGCTCCCTGCCGAAGTCCTCGGCGCCGAGCCAGCCTTGCGTCATGACGACCGCGCCCAGTCGGCCGAGCTCATCCGATGATTTCGCGGCAACGAAATTGCCACCGGCCAGAACCGCAATTCGTGGAGAATCCGTATAGCCCACATAGGGATAGGCTGTTGCCGTGAAGGTTGCCACACACGGCGCCGAGGTTGTTGCGCAACCCGCCAATGCGGGCATGTGCTGCAGGGCCGTTGACACCAGCAGGTCGCGCTCCGCCAGATCGCCATCGGAGCGAAACCATGTTCCGACATCCTCAAGCGTCTCGAATGAGCGCGTTTCCAACTCGCCGCCGAGTTTGAGATAGAACTTGCCGTCGGGATAGCACACCGGCGGAAGGATGTAGAGATGGTCCTCGTCGCGGTCGCCGAAGATAATGGCTGAAGGCATTTCGGAAAAAACCGCCATTTCCCGCTCCCCAAGCTCGAAGAAGGCAACGGTGCGCGCAGCGATCCTGACATCGATGGCAGCAGGGAGAAGACCGTTGAAATTACTGAAGCCGCCGGCTGCGACCAGGACGCGCTCGGTGGTGTAGCGCTTGCCGCCGGCATGAACCTCCACGAACGTACCCTCGTCGCGAACAGAGGCAACAGTCGCATCGATAACCGTCACGCCCGCCTGCTCGGCAAGCTTGGCTTGCGCCCGGACCAAAGCGCGCGGGTTGATGTGGCCCGCGCGTTTCGCTTCGAAATAACCATTGAACGACGGGTTGAGATCGAACTGAGGAAAGCGGTCTCGCAACGCCGTCGGCGTCAGCGTTTCGACGTCGAGACCGAGTGTTTCGCTGACCTGCAGCGCCCGTCCGAGATATCGCTCCCCCGGTTGGGCGGGTGGTCCGGCAAAAAGACAACCCGCTTCCGTGAAAAAGGAAATGCCGCTCTTCGCTTCGATTTCGTGGTAGCGGTCGAGCGAGCGTGCCGCCAGCGTCGCCCAAACCGCATTGTCGTCGAAGGACCGCGTGATGCGGGCCTCATCGTAGTGGCTGGCAAAGACGCCATGATGGCTCTTGCGCTCGACTGGCTCACTGGGGCCGATGAGCGCAACACCTTCGATCATCCCGGAGAGATGGCGGGCCGCAGCCGCGCCCATCATTCCGCGCCCGACGATGATCACCTTGAAATCAACTGCCATGTATCACCTCATTTCGGAGGCCAGATAACACAGGCACCATGTTGAATCATATTCTTAAGTGCCCGCTCGAAGTAATTATCAGACAGGCAGTTTCAGGTGATCAGTCGAGCATCGCCAGGACCTTACCGCAATAGGCCTTGGAGACCGGGTTCATGCGGGTTGCACCATGGCCGGCATTGTACTTCAGGATCGTGTCGCAGGTCTCACCACCGCCGAGTTCATGTGCTGCGGCCAGGTATTTCATGCCGAACCTGATGTTGGTCTCCGGATCGAACAACCCCTTGCTCGTCCCCGAGTAACCCATCATCCTTGCTGTCGCCGGCTTGATCTGCATGAGACCGATTTCACCGGCACTACCGCGTGCATTCGGATTGAAATTGCTCTCGACGCGAACGACGGCCTGAGCGAGCTCGGCAGGAACGTTATATTGCTTTGCGTACTTGATAATGAGAGCCGAATATTTGTTGGCCGTGAAGTCCGGCATTGCATAGCCGCTAGTCCGATCAACAGTCTTCAAAGGAACCGTCTGTGCCCTTGCGCCCCACTCACCCGCGAAAGCGCAATTCATGCCCATCAACAGTGCACTTGCGCACACTGTAGCAGAAATAATCCTATTCATTCAGTCTAATTACTCCGACCCAAAGAATTTCCGGACCGCATTTTAAATAACGATCCAGTTTTATGCGGCAGATATTTATTAGAGATACTGCAGCAATTCTTTTTGTTTCAATTGACGACCGCTAAGAACCCCAAACAACACAAGCGGCGCCGTTCGACGTTTGGCGTTAGACCATCGCAATGAGGAGATAATAGGGAAATGATGTGGCGAGCCGACGAACTCTCAAAATCCCGGTAAATCGGCGCGACTCAAAAGTACTACTTATGCGGAGTAGCGCGGAAGCGACGCCAGCAGACGGTGCAGGGTGTCTATCGTCGAGAAATCCGCAATTCCGTCGATTCGGGCCGGCCGAAAATGGCGCTGGAAGGCCTCGACCTCGCCTGCCATCTTGTCGGAGAATTCGCCAGTGATCTCAGTCGCATAGCCGTAGAGCGACAGCATCGACTGCAGGGCTTCGACCGGCTGGCCGCGGTCGCCGCGTTGGAAAAATCTTCCACCGGAGATCGGTGCGGGCTCGACCCAGTGGCCGATACCGCCCCTGAAGAGGTCCGCCCAGGGAAATTTTTCCCCCGGATCGACCTTCCGAATCGGTGCAACGTCCGAATGTCCAAGCACCCTTTCAGGGGCAATTGACCAACGTTGGCCGCAATCGCGACACAATTCGATGACGGCTTGAATTTGTTCTTGGGGATACTCTGGAAGGCCGCCGGGATGACCGGCATTGGCGATCTCGATCCCGATTGACAACGAGTTGATATCGGTCTCGCCCTGCCAGTAACTTTTGCCAGCATGCCAGGCACGGCGCTCCTCGGGCACGAGTTGCAGAACCTCGCCGTCTTCCTGGACAAAGTAGTGGCTGGAGACCTGGCTTTCGTCGCGACAGAGCCACTCCAGCGCTCCGTCGGGCGTTGGCATGCCTGTATAGTGAAGAAGGATCATGTCTGGCTTGCGCCCACCCGCACGCTCGCCGTGATTGGGCGAAGGGCGAACAATTGCCTTCCGGTAGTCGGCCTCGAACGAGGTCATGCTGCGCGGCGTTCCTTCTCGATCGCCTCGTAGGCGGCATTCAGCGCCGCCATGCGCTCATTGGCAATGGCATGGAACTCGGCCGGCACACCACGGGAAATCAGCCGATCCGGATGATGCTCGCTGACAAGACCATGGTAACGGCGACGGATCGTTGTGAAATCATCGGAGGGAGAAACACCGAGCACCTTATAGGGATCACGTCCCACGGAGACATGGCGCGCGGCGATCCTTTCGAAATGCTCGTCATTCATATGGAAGATCTGGCCGACGTGCCGCAGGAACGCCAATTCCTTCTCATGAATGAGCCCGTCAGCCTTGGCGATATGAAAGAGACCATCCAGCACCTCTTCCAGCACGGGGCAATTGGCGGCACATGTCACGCACAGGGACGACAAGCGCTCCGCATAGGCCTCATAGCCGGCCACGTCCTGGCGCGCCAGATTATAAAGACGTGCGACGTTCTTCGCCTGCTCGGGCGGGAATTCGAAGATCTCGCGGAAGGCGTCAACCTCCTTCTCACTGACGATCCCGTCCGCCTTGGCCATTTTTGCCGACAGAGCGATGATCGCGACCGAGAAAGCCACCTTGCGGCGGGTCTCCGGATCGCCTTCGAAAACTGTCCGGATAGCCTCGACCACCGCCGAAAGGACGTTGCCCGCGGTGTTGCCAATGGCATTCAGCAGTTTTTCCCAGAAGGACATAAGAGTCTCTCGCAGTGCAAATAAGGTTAGACACCTTGACCAAATAAAGCCTGCGTTTGCAAGGCGACGATTGGTCATAGGAGCGAATACTGCTTTCACAATTCGGTAATTGTCGCTCCGGTATCCAAGCATACGCCGCATTCGCACGGCGTCATATGACACCAAGGGATAGGCTGTTAACGCATCAGGGAGCAGGCCGTTGCACAGTCGGCTCCACGCGCTCGGGAATTTCCACAAGCCATCTGAACAGCTATCCGTAGCTTGAAACGATTATATCCGCGCTTCCATCTACCTTCGCCTTCGGGGGCGCGATTTTCACAATAACAACACTTTACATGGCCCTTTCCCTGCCGCATCCATGCGTTAGGTAAGCAGACGCGCTTGCACGGATACGAGACACAATGGAGGGATCATGGCCAAACAGAAAGTCGCATTGCTCACGGCCGGAGGCCTGGCGCCCTGTCTCTCCTCCGCAGTCGGCGGATTGATCGAACGCTACAGCGACGTTGCGCCCGACATCGAGCTCGTCGCCTATCGTTCCGGTTACCAGGGCGTACTCCTCGGCGACAGCATCAAGATCACGGCAGACATGCGACAGAAGGCGCCGCTTCTGCATCGCTACGGCGGGTCGCCGATCGGCAACAGCCGCGTCAAGCTCACCAATGCAGCCGATTGCGTGAAGCGCGGTCTCGTCAAGGAAGGCGAAAACCCGCTGCGTGTGGCGGCAGAGCGGCTTGCCAACGATGGCGTCACCATTCTTCACACGATCGGCGGCGACGACACGAACACCACCGCTGCCGATCTTGCGGCATATCTGGCGGCCAACGGCTACAATCTGACGGTCGTCGGACTGCCGAAGACCGTCGACAACGACGTCGTCCCGATCCGCCAGTCGCTTGGCGCGTGGACGGCCGCCGAGGTCGGCGCCCACTTCTTCGACAACGTCAGCAACGAGCAGACCGCGGCACCGCGCACCCTGATCATCCACGAAGTCATGGGGCGTCACTGCGGCTGGCTGACCGCAGCAACGGCCCGGGCCTATCTGCAGCGGACGAAGAACTATGAATATGTCGATGGGCTGATGACGAACGCCAGGATGAAAAGCATCGACGCCGTCTACCTGCCCGAACTGGCATTCGATCTCGATGCGGAAGCAGCCCGGTTGAAGGAAGTCATGGACCGCACCGGCCATGCGACCGTGTTCGTTTCGGAAGGCGCCTGCCTTGACGCTATTGTCGCCGAGCGCGAGGCGGCGGGCGAGACCATCAAGCGCGACGCCTTCGGCCACGTGAAGATCGACACGATCAATGTCGGCGGCTGGTTCCAGAAACAGTTTGCAGGCCTCATCGATGCCGAGCGGTCGCTCGTGCAGAAGTCGGGTTACTTTGCACGTTCGGCCCCCGCAAACGGCGATGACCTTCGTCTGATTCAGAGCATGACCGACCTTGCCGTCGAAAGCGCCCTGAACAAGGTCTCCGGAGTCACCGGTCACGATGAAGCGGAGAACGGCAAGCTTCGGACGATCGAGTTCCCGCGCATCAAGGGCGGCAAGGCCTTCGACACCTCCACCAAGTGGTTCGGCGAAGTCATGGACACGATCGGGCAGAAATACAGTGCGGCATGATTGACTGAGGGTTAATATGGTGTCTTTGCTTTCCCTTAGGGAATAGGAGGAGATTCCATGTCGCTCGAAGCCTGGTTCGCTTTTGCCGCTGCGTCTGCAATCATGCTGGCGATACCGGGGCCGACGATCCTTCTCGTTGTTTCCTATGCGCTCGGCCATGGACGCAAGACGGCGCTCGCGACAGTAACCGGCGTTGCGCTCGGCGACTTTACCGCGATGACTGCATCCCTTTTCGGACTGGGGGCCGTGCTTGCGGCCTCCGCGACCCTATTCACGGTGCTGAAATGGATCGGCGGCGCGTACCTGATCTGGCTCGGGATCAAGCTTTGGCGTGCACCCGTGATGTCCGAACCGATGGCGGACAATGACAACCTGCCCGAAAAGAAATCGATCAGGGTTTTCCTGCACGCCTATGTCGTCACGGCGCTCAATCCGAAGAGCATTGTGTTCTTCGTCGCCTTCGTTCCGCAGTTCCTGAATCCCGCTCTGCCGTTCTTCGGCCAGATGCTCATCATGGAAGCCACGTTCCTGGTCCTCGCAACCATCAATGCCTCGACCTATGCACTGGCAGCAAACGCGGCGCGCGGGCTTATCCGCAAGGCAAGCATCCAGCGTGCGGTTAACCGCACCGGCGGCACTCTGCTCATTGCCGCAGGCGCCGTAACAGCCGGTTATAGGCGGATAGCCGCGTAAATATTTCCAGCGGGTTGCAGCAACGCAACGAATACGTTAATTGCGGATTCCAGGCTTAAGGTTTTTGGTAACTTCTAACGCTGCCGGGGCGGCGCGTTCACGAAAGTGAGAGTATGGTAGCGATCGGTTTTTCCGGCCTGAAACGCAGTCTCATCGTTTCGACGATGCTCTGCGGCGTCATTGCCGGATGCACGAGCGTCGAATACACGTCGGTGGAAGAACTGACCGCAGTCCAGACCGTTGTTCCGACACCAAAGCCCGGCGAAGACGCCACGCTTGCAGCCGTGCCGGCAGGCGACGGAGCGGCCCAGACGGCGATGATCACTACCGCCGACCAGGCGACAACGGCCCTCGCGGCACCCGCAATGCCGGCAACCGATCCTTCTCAGTTGAGCGGTCAGGCCGGGGCGACGACGGCAACGGGTTACGCGCAGATTCCGCTCACGCCTGAAATGACCGCGATTCAGTCCGTTGTACCGATCCCGCGCCCGGGCACCCCTTCCCCGTCGACACAGCTCGCCTTTGCCGCAACGCCTCAGGCTGGAAGCGGCGCGATTGCAGCTCTTTCCGCTATCGATACGACGCCGCACCCAATGATGGATTACGGATTCGACACCTCAGGTCCGTCGGATCCACCGGCCGCACCGCCGATGTTCAGCGACAGCGACGACGATGGCGCGCCGACGGTTGAGAAAAGCGCGATCACCAAGATCATCGACAAATATTCGAAGCTCTACCAGGTGCCCGCCTCGCTGCTTCACCGCGTCGTGCATCGCGAGAGCAGATACAATTCCAAGGCCTATAACAAGCGCGGCTATTTCGGGCTGATGCAGATCAAATACAACACGGCCAAGTCCATGGGCTACGAAGGTGAGCCCGCTGGCCTCTTTGACGCCGAGACCAACATCAAATACGCCGCCAAGTATCTTCGCGGCGCTTGGCTCGTCTCTGACAGCAGCGAAGACGATGCTGTCCGCCTCTATGCCCGCGGCTATTACTACGAAGCCAAGCGCAAGGGCATGGACGACGTCGCCCAGGGCAACTACTGATCACTGCCGGGCAGCGCGGCTAGGATCTCTTTCACCAGCATCTGCGGCTTGTAGCGAAGCCAGCTTGGCGTCAGCCCGAGTCTGACGACGACAAGCTTCGCGGATGGCACGATCGCAATGCTCTGCCCATCGTGCCCCTCCATCCAGAACGTATCTTCGGGAAGACCGGCGACAGCGCTGCTGTCGCCGCCCGGCGCGGCGAGCCAGGCCTGCGCCCGGGTGTATTTGCCGCCCGAGGCCACGGTCGGCGTCCTCATCGCTGCCATGAACCGTTCCGGCAACAGCCTCTGGCCGTTCCAGACGCCGTCCTGAAGAAGGAACTGGCCGAAACGCGCCCAGTCCCGCGCTGTGGCGTAAAGATAGGAACTGCCGGCGAAGGTGCCCCGTGCGTCGACCTCCAAGACAGCACTCGACATGCCGATCGGGTCGAACAGCGCCGTCTTGGGATAGGCAAGCGCCGCCTGCATGTTGCCAATCCTGTTCATCCATATCTTTGAGATCAGCACCGACGAACCGCTTGAATAGCTGAAACGCTGGCCCGGGCTTGCCTCCAATGGCAGACTTGCTGGCAGCGCCGTCATATCCGCATCGAGATAGAGCATCCGTGTGACATCGGCGACCGTGCCGTAGCTCTCGTTGAACACCAGGCCGCTCTCCATGCCGAGCAGATCACTCAGCTTGATCGCCGAATGATCGCCCCCCTTCCACTGCGGCAGGAGGCCAGCCTCATCGAACGCGATTTTGTTGTCGAGCATCAGCCGCCCGACGATGGCTGCATTCACGGTCTTCGTCATCGACCAGCCTGTGAGCGGCATCATCGGACCGAATCCATCACCATAGCGCTCCGCGATGATGCGGCCGTTGCGAACCACGACAACCGCGCGCATTGCAGGTCCGATCAGCTCGGCATCCGAAAGCAGTGCATCGACACGGCTGTCATTGGCCTTCGCGACGGCATTTCCCTCCGGCCATGGGGCCTCATTTTGTGGCTCCGGAGTCACCGGAACCGCGGGCACGGCGCGCGCCGCGGCCTCGAAGTCACCATCCGGCACGCTGCTGCAGCCGAGTGCGCCGCGATAGATCGCATGGCCCGGCGCGAAGAGCCCGAGGATACGAGCGGTAACCCGCTTGTCCTGCCTGTCGACAGTGACGCGTACCAGTCGTAGCAACGGATTTCCCGGCGCCTGAACGTCCTCGTAAAGCACCTGTTCGGGGTCACGCCCCGCGAGGAATACGTTCGAGCAAACGATCTTGGCCGCGTAACCATCACCGACTCGCAGCAATTCAGGTGGCCGCGCATAAAGCCAAGCCGCGCTCATAGCGACGATCGCGACAAGCAAAAGAGCGAGTGGCTTCACGACACGCAGCACAAATCGCATATGCGATCCTCCTTGCCCACAAGAGAAGCAGGAAAGCCGGCAGCGCGAAAGCCCCCAATGCCCGGATGTTTTTCCATTTCCACCGACGGAAGCACGCGCCCACAGCTTGCGTCATCAAACTGTAGTGACGGCGCGCTAAACGCCCTGAACGCTAAAAGGGTGAAAGACTCATATGACGGAATTTGCACCGGATGCCGGCTTCCGCAAGAACCGGAAACTCAAGGCAGCTCTTCTCCGCCACAGTGCCTTCTCCAAGGCGGGCTTCTCGGAACGGCTCTTTGGACTGCTGTTTTCCGGCCTGGTCTATCCGCAAATATGGGAAGATCCCGACCTCGACATGCTTGCGATGGAGCTTCAGCCTCAACACCGCATCGTGACGATCGGCTCCGGCGGCTGCAACATGCTTGCCTATCTTTCCAGGAGCCCGGCGTCGATTGATGTGGTCGATCTCAATCCGCATCATATTGCCCTCAATCGCCTGAAGCTTGCCGCGTTCCGCCACCTTCCCGCACACGCCGATCTCGTTCGCTTCCTCGCCACACCGCGCGAGTTGTCGAACAGCCACGCCTTCGACCAATTCCTCGCTGCAAATCTTGACGACGCGACCCGCAACTACTGGAACGGCCGCAAGTTCGGCCGTCGGCGCGTCACGGTTTTCGACCGCAACATCTACGAAACAGGTCTCCTCGGTCGGTTCATTGGCGCAGCACACCTTCTAGCCCGCCTGCATGGCGTCGACCTGACGGAAATGACCAAGACGCGCTCCCTGCGCGAGCAGCGCCAGTTCTTCGACGAGAAGATCGCACCACTCTTCGACAAGCCGGTCGTACGCTGGATCACCGGCCGCAAGAGCTCGTTGTTCGGCCTCGGTATCCCGCCACAGCAATATGACGAACTGGCAAGCCTTGCCGCCGACCAGTCGATCGCGCCGGTCCTACGGCACCGTCTTGAGAAGCTGGCCTGCCACTTCCCCATGCAGGAAAACTATTTTGCCTGGCAGGCTTTCGCTCGCCGCTACGCAGCGAAGGGCGAAGGCCCACTCCCGACCTATCTCGAGCCCGCGAACTACGAGGCGATCCGTGGCAATGTGGACCGCGTCACCGTTCATCACGCAAGCTTCACCGAACTCCTCGCGGGCGAGCCGGCCGCATCGCGCGATCGCTACATCCTTCTCGATGCGCAGGACTGGATGACGGACCAGCAGCTCAACGACCTATGGGCAGAGATCAGCCGCACGGGTCGCGAAGGTGCCCGGGCGATCTTCCGTACGGCGGCCGAAAAGAGCATCATCGAAGGCCGTCTGTCGCCTGCAATCCGCGATCAGTGGACGTACATGGAAAAGCGCTCCGCCGAACTCACGGCGCTTGATCGCTCGGCAATCTATGGCGGCTTCCATATCTACAGGAAGAATGCGTGAGCGGGGTCGGCACGAATCCCGTCACCAAGGACGACGGCCACGCCGCCCTGATGGACGGCATGTACCGTTATCAGCGCCACATCTATGACCTGACGCGCAAGTACTACCTTCTCGGCCGTGATGAGACGATCCGCAATCTGAATGTGCCGGAAGACGGCACCCTGCTGGAGGTCGGTTGCGGAACCGGCCGAAACCTGGCGCTCGCCCATAAATATTACCCGCAGGCTCGGCTGTTCGGCCTGGACATCTCGCACGAGATGCTGATCTCCGCGCGCAAAACATTCGAGACCAAAGCAACGCTTCCGGATTTTCGCGTCGCGGACGCGACCGCCTTCACACCGCGCGAGTTCGGCGTCAGCGGCTTCGACCGCATTCTCATTTCCTACGCGCTTTCGATGATCCCCGATTGGGAATACGCCGTCGACTCGGCCATGAACGCCCTCGCCCCCGGTGGCGAGCTGCACATCGTCGATTTCGGCCAGCAGGAGCGCCTGCCGGGCTGGTTTGCGCGTCTTCTCAAGGCATGGCTGCGAAAATTTCATGTGTCGCCGCGCGCCGATTTGCGGCAGGTTCTCAAGTCTCAAGCCTCTGAAAATCAAGCGCGACTGACCTTCGAGACCATTGGTGGCGGCTATGCCTGGCGGGCCGTCATTGTGACCATACCTTGACATTTCGCTTGAAACTAACCGTTTTTTTACGTTGATATGGAAAATAGAGGGGACATTCCTCTGCTGGACGCGTCTTTAACGGGGTCGAGCTGTGGGGCAAAAAATCCATTCGTTTCGCGACGGAACATCTATGCGCCGGCTTCTGTTTTGCGTTTTGCCGTTGGCTGTCATGCTCGCCGGATGTACATCATCGGGCTATGATTTTCTCGAAACAGCGTCCGTGAAGCCGAAAACGCGCTTTAAGGACACCGATCCTCAGGACTTCGGATCAAAGCATCCGGAGCAGCAGCCGATCCACGGCATCGACGTGTCGAAGTGGCAGGGCAATATCGACTGGCAGACGGTCAAGGGTTCCGGCGTTGCTTTCGCCTTCATCAAGGCGACCGAAGGCAAGGACCGCATCGATCCGCGCTTCAACGAGTACTGGCAGCGCGCCCGCGCCGTCGGTATTCCGCACGCTCCCTATCACTTCTACTATTTCTGCTCGACGCCCGATGAACAGGCTGACTGGTTCATCCGTAACGTGCCCAAGGAATCGATGCGCCTGCCGCCGGTCCTCGACGCCGAATGGAATGCGGAATCGAAGACATGCCGCTATCGCCCCGATCCGGCGACGGTCCGCGCCCAGCTTCAGCGCTTCATGGATCGCCTCGAGGCCTATTACGGCAAGCGTCCGATCATCTACACATCGGTAGACTTCCATCGCGACAATCTCGTCGGCTACTTCCAGAATTACCACTTCTGGGTCCGCTCCACCGCCAAGCATCCCGAAGTCACCTATACCGACCGCCGTTGGGCCTTCTGGCAATACACGTCGACGGGCGTCATCCCCGGTATCAAGGGTCCAACGGACATCAATGTCTTTGCCGGATCGACCCAGAATTGGCACAACTGGGTAGCGGCGGTATCAAAGGACACAAATTCTTAGTAACGTCGCCTCGTCTTTCTTGCTTCCGTCACAATCATTTGGGAAATCGACGGAAATTCCATTTTATGACGAGGATCGAAACTATGTACGTCTCGCCCGCAAGCCGCACGGCACTTGCACTCCTTTTCGCTGCCGGTCTGGCGACCGGCGCAGCCGCGCAGACGCCGGCACCGAGTGCCCCGGCTTCGCAGACACCGGCGGTAGCATGTGACGGCGACCTCAGCGAATTCTTGGCCGGCGTAAAGGCCGACGCCATCGCAGCGGGCGCATCGGCCGAAGCTGCGGACAAGGCTCTGGAAGGCGCACAGATCGACCAGAAGGTCTTGAGCCGCGACCGCGCTCAGGGCGTATTCAAGCAGACCTTCCTGGAATTCTCGCAACGCACTGTCAGCCAGGGCCGCCTCGACATTGGCCGCCAGAAGATGAAGCAACACGCCGATGTCTTCGCCCGTGCTGAGCAGGAATTTGGTGTACCCGCAGGGGTTATCACCGCCTTCTGGGCGATGGAAACCGACTTCGGCGCCGTACAGGGCGACTTCAACACCCGCAACGCCCTCGTGACCCTGGCTCACGACTGCCGCCGTCCGGAGCTTTTCCGTCCGCAGCTGATCGCCCTCATCGAAATGGTTCAGCATGGCGACCTCGACCCGGCAACCAACACCGGTGCCTGGGCCGGCGAGATCGGCCAGGTCCAGATGCTGCCTCGTGACATAGTCGCCTATGGCATGGACGGCGACGGCGATGGTCACGTCCGCCTCAAGCAGAGCGGCCCCGACGCCATTCTGACGGCGGCCAAGTTCATCCAGCATCTCGGTTTCCAGAAGGGCCAGCCGTGGATCCAGGAAGTCACGCTTCCCGAGAACCTCCCCTGGGAGAAATCCGGTATCGGCGGCCCACTGACGGCCGGTGAGTGGTTCGCCCTTGGGGTCAAGCCGCGCGATGGCAACACGAGCTTCGGCAACCTGCATGGCGACCTGATACTGCCGCAGGGTCGTCTTGGCCCGACCTTCATTGCCTATCCGAATTTCCAGATCTATCTCGAATGGAACAAGTCGTTCATCTACACGACCTCGGCCGCCTATTTCGCGACACGCCTTGCCGGCGCTGAGACCTATCTCAAGGGCACGCCCGAACAGGGACTTTCCAACGACCAGATGAAGGAACTGCAGACCAAGCTCGGAACGCTCGGTCACGACGTCGGCAAGGTCGACGGCATCCTTGGTTCGGGCACGCGCGTCGCCATCCAGAAGGAGCAGCAGCGTCTCGGCATTCCCGCCGATGGCTGGGCAACGCCGACGCTCCTCAACTCGCTCTGATCACGTTTCCTCAAGCGAGCACTTTAAGGCCGGGTTTCGCACCCGGCCTTTTCATTTTCGCGGATTGTTCCATGGTTTCAGGCGCTTCAGGCAAAGCCTTCATCTTGCCGCAAGTGTGAAGGCCGGATCGCCGACCTTAACGGTCGGTTAAAATCTGTGAATATTTTTCCACGGCGATTTATCTTGAGATTTCAATGAATTGAACAAAGCGTCACGGCCGCAATGTGACATTTTCGCCGCAGCGCAATATAAAATCCGCTTTGCAAGCGACACAATCACGACATATTATCGCAACCGTTAACGCGAGGAGACAGACATGGGACTTACACAATCCTTGAATGTCCTTTTGGTCAGCGCGGCGTTTGCATTTGTATTGACAATGCTTTTCATCTGAACGCCGAGGCAAGCGAACAGTACCGAGACTCCTGAGTAGCGAAACAGTTCAATGAATCAGAAAAGCGCATCCCACGAGGAGATGCGCTTTTCTTTTTGTCGTCACTGACGGAGCAGCCTAAGCGGCAGCGCCAGCCTTTCTGGCGCCTTCCCGTGTGAAGCCGAGATTGGTCAGCACGGCCGAAACGAGCGGCGCCCGGTTCATCGTGTACAGGTGGAAATCGGTCAGCCCGCGGCGAGCCAGATCCTCGATCTGTTCGGCGGCAACCTCAGCGGCAACCTTGGCTCTTTCTTCCGGCTTGTCGTCGTAGCCTGCAAAGCGTTCATCGAGAAATGCAGGGATGACCGTGCCGCAGGCACCGGCGAAGCGCTTCAGCTGCGTCAGGTTCTGGATCGGCATGATGCCCGGCACAACCGGGATCTTGATGCCCGCAGCCCGCACCTTTTCCAGGTAGCGCTCGAAATTGTCGTTATCGAAGAAGAACTGCGTCAGCGCGCGGGTCGCGCCGTTATCCGCCTTCTGCTTCAGCATGTCGATGTCGGCGGCGGTATCGCAGCTTTCCGGATGCTTTTCCGGGTAGGCCGACACCGAAATCTCGAAATCGCCGATCTCACGCAGACCGGCAACCAATGCCGCCGCATTCGCATAGCCGCCGGGATGCGGCTGATAGGGCGCGCCAACGCCGCCCGGCGCATCGCCACGCAGCGCCACGAAATGCTTCACGCCAACCTTGCGGAAGCTGTCGATCACGCTATGCGTTTCGTCCTTCGTCGCGCCGACGCAGGTGAGATGCGACGCCGTGGCGAGCGGGGTTTCGGAAAGGAACCGTGAGACAGTCGCCAGTGTAGGCGCCTTGGTAGTGCCACCGGCACCATAGGTCACCGATACGAAGTCGGGATTCCAGTCCTGCAGCTCGCTGACCGTGTTCCACAGCTGACCTTCCATTTCTTCCGACTTCGGCGGAAAGAACTCGAAGGAAATGCCGATTTTGCGGCGCGCGTCGCTGTTCAAAGCCATATGATTATCTCCCGGCAAGTATGGGTTCGGCGCCTTCGCTCGCTGCGGAGGCCATGAGGCGCCGGGGGTCGCGCGCAAGCCAGACAGTGACGGTGAGCCCCTGCCCGCTTTCATGACCCGGATGAAGATCGACGACCTGCTCGACATCCAGCCCAGCCTTGCGCAGCCAGTCGGACATCGACTGATGCGAAAAGCCTAGGCGAACATGCGCATGCTCGTCGCGAAGATACTCCAGCCCATGCGGGGCAAGATCGATGATGACCAACCGCCCGCCTGGCCGCAGCATACGCGCTGCCTCGCCGATCGCGATCTCGGGCTGGTCAAAGAAATGCAGTACCTGGTGGATCGTCACCACGTCAAAATCCTGCGCCTCGAACGGCAGATTTAGGATATCGGCGTGGCGGACCGATGCCTTGATGATCCCCGAGTTGTCGAGATTTGCACGCGCCACGCTCAGCATGTCGCGGCTGGCGTCCACGCCGATCGCGCGACGATACAGGCCGGACAGGAGTTCAAGGATGCGGCCGGTTCCGGTGCCGAGGTCGAGAAGCGAGTCGATCGGCTGGCTGCCGAGCAGCCGAATGACCGCGGCATCGACCTCTTCGTCGGCGGCATGCAGACGGCGAAGTTCGTCCCACTCGGCGGCGTTGCGACTGAAATAGGCCTGTGCCCGCTCGGCCCGCTGGCGCTTGACCGCCGCCAACCTTTCGCTGTCACGCAGGATCACAGCATCGTTCTCAGAGGCATGCGCCAGCAGGCTACGAACGAACGTGGCCGCCTTGCCATCCTGCCGAAGCCGGAAATAGGCCCAGGCGCCCTCCTGGTAACGGTCGATGAGATCCGCTTCGCCAAGCAGCTTGAGGTGGCGAGAGATGCGCGGTTGGGATTGGCCAAGGATTTCTGTAAGATCAGTGACCGTCAGGTCCCCTGCTGCGAGGAGGGCCAGCAGGCGAAGACGCGTCGGCTCGCCGGCCGCCCTGAGGACGTCCACCAATGCATCCAATCCAAGTCTGATAGGCTCACCCATACTCGATCCAATCAACATATAAAGATATCTTTATGTCAAACGATTGGGCGTGGCAAGCCGCAATTCCCTCCGTTCACGAAATTAGCTGCTCGGATCGCGACATCGACGCGCGCAAAAAAGCCCCGGCGAACCGGGGCTTCCAGGTCTCCAACGCGATCTTGGGTGATTAGCGCGTCAGGCGCTTGTAAGTCACCCGATGCGGGTTGATCGAATCGACACCGAGACGGCGCATCTTGTCCTTTTCGTAGTCTTCGAAGTTGCCTTCGAACCACTCGACATGGCTGTCGCCTTCAAAGGCGAGGATGTGCGTCGCCAGACGGTCGAGGAACATGCGATCGTGGCTGATGATGACGGCGCAACCGGCGAAGTTTTCGAGCGCATCCTCGAGTGCCGCCAGTGTTTCGGTATCAAGGTCGTTGGTCGGTTCGTCGAGCAGGATGACGTTACCGCCGGCCTTCAGCATCTTGGCAAGGTGAACGCGGTTGCGCTGACCGCCGGAAAGCGTGCCGACCTTCTGCTGCTGGTCGCCGCCCTTGAAGTTGAAGGCGCCACAATAGGCACGGCTGTTCACTTCGTGCTTGCCGAGCTTGATGATGTCGTTGCCGCCGGAGATTTCCTCCCAGACGGTCTTGTTGCCGTCGAGCGCATCGCGGCTCTGGTCGACATAGCCGAGATCGACAGTCTCGCCGATCCGGATGTCGCCGCTATCGGGCTTCTCTTGGCCGGTGATCATGCGGAACAACGTCGTCTTGCCGGCGCCGTTCGGACCGATGACACCGACAATGCCGCCGGGCGGCAGCTTGAAGGTGAGGTTTTCGATGAGCATCGTATCGCCATAGCCCTTGGTGAGGTTCTCGGCTTCGATGACCACCTGGCCAAGACGCTCGCCGACCGGGATGACGATCTGCGCATCGCCGGGGCGACGGGCCTCTGCCGCCGCGACCAACTCGTCATAGGCACGGATACGCGCCTTGGACTTTGCCTGGCGGGCCTTCGGGCTGGCGGCCATCCATTCCTGCTCGCGGCTGATCGCCTTCTGGCGGGAGGCCTCTTCGCGGCCCTCCTGCTGCATGCGCTTGGCCTTCGATTGAAGATAGGCGGAGTAGTTGCCTTCGTAGGGGATACCGCGACCACGGTCGAGTTCGAGGATCCAGCCCGTGACGTTGTCGAGGAAGTAGCGATCGTGGGTGATCATCAGGACCGAGCCGGGGTATTGGCGCAGGTGCTTTTCGAGCCAGGCGATCGTCTCGGCGTCGAGGTGGTTGGTTGGTTCGTCGAGCAGCAGCAGGTCGGGCTGCGCCAACAACAGGCGGCAGAGCGCTACACGGCGCTTTTCGCCGCCGGAGAGCTTCTCGACCGAAGAGTCGCCTGGCGGGCAGCGCAGCGCGTCCATGGCCATTTCGACCTGACTTTCGAGGTCCCAGAGATTCTGGCTGTCAATGACGTCCTGGAGCTTGGCGCCCTCTTCCGCAGTCTCGTCGGAATAGTTCATCATCAACTCGTTGTAGCGATCGAGGATCGCCTTCTTCGGCGCAACGCCTTCCATGACGTTCTCAAGGACCGTCTTCGACGCATCGAGCTGCGGCTCCTGCGCGAGGTAGCCAAGGGTAGCGCCTTCGGCGAGCCACGCCTCGCCGGTATATTCCTTGTCGAGGCCTGCCATGATGCGCAGAACGGTCGACTTACCAGCACCGTTCGGGCCGAGGATACCGATCTTGGCATCCGGATAGAAAGAAAGGTGGATATTTTCCAACACCTTCTTGTTGCCGTACGCCTTGTTGAGGCCGGCCATATGGTAGATGAACTGACGTGCCATAGATAATTCGCTCCGCGCGGGAATTTGAGTTTTGCCGCTATTTAGGCGAATTGGGACCAAGGAGCAACGCGCAGCGGCCAAAAACCAGAGGCTTTTGCAGCCTTCGTAACCGAACGCGGCAGTTCGCCTTCAGCAGCCTCGTATGATCTGGGGGTATCGACGCGTCGCGGATCCCAGCGTCTAAACAGGCGAAAGCCCGCTTTCAATGAGAGGCAGTCTCAGAACCCTGCAGCGTCCACGACGCCCTCATTGCAGCCGAACGACGTCCGCCCTGCCCCCTGGATAAGGTCACGAAGGCTTGCTTGCTCGTTCGATGTCGCGCCCTCCGACAGCCCGATCGTAAGTTCGCTGATAACGCGGCCTCCGCTGGCCCGTCGGCAGCTCATCTTGACGCGATCGCCGGCACCGGGGCCGAAGCTCTTGTCGAAAGCCGCCTTGATCGCCTCCGCCGTCAGTGGCTTGCCGATATTGGTCGCGAACAGATCGCGGACTGCCGAGGCGTTCAGCTCGTTGATCAACCGAACCGACGTGCTGAAATAGTCGTCGGCGCTCATCTTCGTGCAGGTGCCGTGCTTGGTCCACTCATGCCGCTCCAGGCCGGATTGCGTACCGGGCATCGCCTTATCGAGGGCTGTCTTGGTCTCCGCCGAAAGCTCTACCTCAGGCAGCCTCCCCCACTCGCCGTCCTTGTCGGCGCTCCGCAGGGTACCAGAGACGTCGCAATAGTCCTTCCGCATCGGCCAGAGGCCGTGCAGCGAAAAATTGGTCGCATCAAACCTCTCCCCGGTCTGGCTGCGGCATTCCGGCTTGCGCTGGTTGGTTTCACAGAACGCGGGTTGCCAGCTGGCCGCCAGAATGAAGCGCGTCCTTCCGCCGCCGTCCTGGGCTCCCGCAACGCCGGCGGCTGCAATTGCAATTGAGACCACAGCCATGCGCAGAAATGGATTGCTCATCTTCGTCCCCACAAAGAACAATTCATGAACAAGAAATCACGCCGCGTTTGTTTTCACAACCCTCAATCCGTAGGGTACGAAAAATCCCTTGGCATAAATATCTGGGCGTGTTGCTTTTCACGGCCGATCTGGTCTTCTCCCGGAAACGGGAGGATATGATGTTCGCAGAAACGCAACGCCTTGAAACGGCGGACGCTTCACTCGCCTTTCATCATGAGCCGGCGCAATCAGAGGCACGCGGAATTGTCCTTGTGTCTCATGGGCTGGCCGAGCATTCCAGACGTTACTCCCGTTTTGCGGCAGCCATGGCAGCCCGCGGCTACCATGTGTTCGCCTTCGATCACCGTGGGCACGGCGAAACGACTGGCCCGGATGCGCCAATCGGGCGTTTTTCCCGCCGCAACGGCATGCGACAGGTTATCGACGATGTCGGCTCTGTCCGCGAGCTTGCCGTAAAACAATATCCCGGCCTCCCCGTCATCCTCTTCGGGCACTCAATGGGCGGGCTCATCGCGCTCAACGCGGCGATCACCCATCCGGAGAAATATGACGCCATTGCCGCCTGGAATTCGAATTTCAACCCGGGCCTATCGGGACGGGCCGCCCAGGCGATCCTCTTGGCAGAACGAGCCCTTAAGGGCTCCGATGTTCCAAGCGGCATCCTACCGAAGCTCACCTTCGGCACCTGGGGGAAGTCCATTGCCAACCGTCGAACCGAGTTCGACTGGCTAAGCCGCGATCCTGTTGAGGTCGACAAATACATTGCTGACCCTCTGTGTGGCTTCGATGCTTCCGTGTCGCTCTGGCTCGATATTTTCGAGATGACGTTTCGCGCACCACAAGAGGCGCAACTGGACCGGCTGCCGAAGCACACGCCGATCCACCTTGTCGGTGGCGGACAGGATCCGGCAACAGATAACGGAGAAGCGGTGATCTGGCTGTCAAAGCATTTGAAAGCTCACGGCTTCTCCCGTATCAGGACACAGATATATCAGGACATGCGCCACGAAACGCTGAATGAAATTGGAGCGGACGCGGCCATCGCCGCATTCGCCGACTGGTGCGACGAAGCGATCGCAAGATCCTGAACTGAAGGGTTTCGCGATGAGCAATGGTATTTCGTCCCGTTCCGCCTCCGCTTCGGAGGTTTCGACCGGCATTCTCCTGATGTTCCTGTCGGTGCTGGTGTCCCCGATCATCGACATCTTCTCCAAGCTCGCGATCGCTACGATTCCTGCAGCGGAAATCACCGCCGCCCGCTTTGTCGTGCAGGCTCTCTGCATGTTGCCGATCGTTGTCTGGCGCGGAAGCTGGAAGACGTTCTCCTGGCGAGCCAATATCTTTCACGCCATCCGAGGCGCCATCATTACCATTTCCATGGTCTCCTTTGTTACGACGCTGAAGTACATGCCGGTTGCTGACGCCATCGCGATTTTCTTCGTCGAGCCGATCATATTGACGATCCTGAGCAGCATCTTCCTCAAGGAGACGATCGGCTGGCGCCGCTACATCGCCTGCGGAGTCGGCTTTTTCGGCGCGATGCTGATTATCCAGCCGAGCTTTCAAGAGGTCGGCTACGTCGCGCTTCTGCCCGTCGTCAGCGCTTTCTGCATCGCCATCTTCGCCTTGATGACCCGCGTGCTTTCGCACCGAGAAGATCCGTGGGCGATGCAGCTTCAGATGGGCATCTGGGGTCTGCTGTTCTGCGCGATCCTGCTTGCCTTCGGCAGCGGCACAGGCTCCGACATCTTTGACGCAGTGATGCCGGATGGCCGGGGCTACTTCTATCTGGTCGGCGTCGGCGTCACGGCAGCCATTGCCGGCATCTTCGGCGTCTATGCCTATCGTGCAGCACCTGCCTCCATTTTGGCACCGCTGCAGTATTTCGAGATCGTGTCGGCGACCTTTTTCGCCTGGCTTGTATTCGATGACTTTCCGGATGCGCTCAAGTGGGTCGGTATCCTGATCATTATCGCATCGGGCTTGTACATCATCTGGCGCGAGCGCCGCTTTGCATCGAAGCCCGTATCCGATACACCTCAATCGGCCCTGGCGCCCTGATCTGATCGTGGGAGGAACATGACAGACAATCAGCTCCAAAAACCGCCGCTATCAGGCATACGCGTCATCGAGCTTGCGCGAGTGCTTGCCGGGCCATGGGCGGGCCAGATGCTGGCCGATCTCGGTGCCGACGTGATTAAGGTCGAAAACCCCGATGGAGGCGACGACACGCGGCATTGGGGGCCCCCCTTTGTCGAAGGTGCCGACGGCGAAAACCTTTCCGCGGCCTATTACCACGGTGCCAACCGCGGCAAGCGTTCGATCACTGCCGATCTGAAGCGCCAGGAGGATCAGGCCCTCGTCCGCCGCCTTATCGCCACGGCCGACGTCGTCATCGAGAACTTCAAGCTCGGCGGCCTTGTGAAATACGGTCTCGATTATGAGAGCCTGAAAAAGATCAATCCGAAGCTTGTCTACTGCTCGATCACCGGCTTCGGCCAGAACGGTCCCTATGCCAGCCTGGCAGGTTACGACTATATCGTTCAGGGCATGTCCGGCTTTATGTCGATCACCGGCGAGCCGGACGGACAGCCGATGAAAGCGGGCGTCGCGATCGCCGACGTCTTTACCGGCATTTATGCCGTCGCAGCCATCGAGGCCGCCCTCATCCACGCGCAGAAGACCGGCGAAGGGCAGCTGGTCGATATGGCGCTGCTCGACGTACAATCCGCCGTGCTAGCCAACCAGAACATGAATTATCTCGTTTCTGGCCGAGCCCCGACCCGGCTCGGGAACGCCCATCCGAATATCTCGCCCTATGAAGTCGTCCCCGCCGCCGATGGCTATCTGATCCTCGCAGTGGGCAATGACGGCCAGTTCCGCCGCCTCTGCGCGATCCTCGGCCTCCAGGGCATTGCCGACGATGCGCGCTATTCCACGAACAAGGCGCGCGTCGCGAACCGCGACGAGGTACGCAAGCTGGTTTCCACCGAAACGCTGAAATGGCAGAAAGCCGACCTGTTGAAAGCTTGTGCGGCGGACGCGGTTCCGGCCGGTGCGATCAATACAATCGAAGAAATGTTTGAGGATCCGCAAATCCAGGCGCGTGGGTTGCGGGTAGATCTCGCCGACGCAAAGGGTACCGTCATTCCTGGTGTGAGGACGCCGGTCGTGCTGTCGCAAACGCCTTTGCGCTACGAGCGGCCGAGCCCGAGGCTGGGAGAGCATCAGGAGGAAGTTCTGGCGGAACTCGCCGAACTGGAGGGGAAAAGAGCATCATGAAGAAGACCGGCGGGGAACTGATCGTCGAGGCCCTGAAAGCAAATGGGGTGAAACGCCTCTCCTGCGTACCCGGCGAGAGTTTCCTTGCCGTTCTCGATGCGCTTTATGACAGCGACATCGACGTGGTGGTCTGCCGACAGGAAGGCGGCGCAGCCATGATGGCTGATGCCTGGGGTAGGCTCACCGGCGAGCCCGGCATCTGCATGGTCACCCGCGGCCCAGGCTCCACCAATGCCACGGCGGGTTTGCACATTGCCAGGCAGGATTCCATCCCGATGATCCTCTTCATCGGGCAGGTCCAGCGCGATGCCCGCGAGCGGGAGGCTTTCCAGGAGGTTGAGTATCGCCGCGCCCTCACCGAATTCAGCAAGTGGGTCGGCGAGATCGACGACGCGGCTCGCATTCCGGAGTTCGTCACCCGCGCCTTTGCGATCGCAACATCCGGCCGTCCCGGCCCCGTTGTGTTGTCACTACCTGAGGACATGCTGCGTGACGAGGTGGAGGCGCCCCGCGCAAAACGCTATTCGCGCGTCGAAGCCCATCCCGGCCGCGGCCAGATTGACGACTTCTATCTTCGTCTGCTGAAGGCGGAGCGACCGATGGTCATCGTCGGCGGCACGCGCTGGGATGCGGATGCGGTCGCCGACCTGAAAGCCTTCTCGGAACGCTTCGCGCTCCCGGTCGGATGCTCCTTCCGCCGGCAGATGCTGTTTGATCATCTACAACCGAATTATGCCGGTGATGTTGGTATCGGCGTCAACCCCGCGCTGGCGAAGGAAATCAAGGAGAGCGACCTGCTGATCCTGCTCGGCGGCCGGATGTCGGAAATGCCCTCCTCCGGCTATACGCTGATCGACATCCCCTACCCACAGCAATCGCTAGTCCACATTCATCCCGATCCTTCAGAGCTCGGCCGCGTCTATCGCCCCGACCTCGCAATCTGCGCGAGCCCGAGTGACTTCGTGGCGGATCTTGCTGATCTCGAGGCGCCAAGCGAACTCAGATGGGCAGAGCGCACCGAACGGATGCACCAAGCCTACATCGCCTGGTCGACACCGCCGCAGAGCGGTCCGGGACCGGTCCACATGGGACCGATCATGGAGTGGATCGAAGAAAACACACGCCCCGATGCGATCTTCACCAACGGCGCTGGAAACTATGCCACCTGGCTCCACCGTTTCCATCGCTTCCGCCAGTTCAACACCCAGGCAGCCCCGACATCAGGCTCCATGGGCTACGGCCTGCCGGCCGCTGTCGCTGCCAAGCAGCTCTTTCCCGAACGCGAGGTCATCTGCTTCGCCGGAGACGGCTGCTTCCTGATGCACGGCCAGGAGTTTGCGACTGCCGTGCGCTACGGCCTGCCGATCATCGCGATCGTCATCAACAACGGCATCTACGGCACCATCCGCATGCATCAGGAGCGGGAATATCCCGGCCGCGTCAGCGGCACCGACCTGACCAACCCGGACTTTGCTTCGCTTGCGCGCGCTTACGGCGGCCACGGGGAAACCGTCGAGACGACGGAAAGCTTCGCCGGCGCCTTCGAACGCGCACGGGCAAGCGGCAAGCCCTCGATCATCGAGGTGAGGCTTGATCCGGAAGCCATTACGCCGACACGTACCCTTTCGGAAATCGCCCAAACAAAAAGCCGGTGAGTAAAACCCACCGGCCTTCGGGATTACAACACCGTCGTGACTTAGTCGAGGGCGGCGGTAACCGTGAACTCGACCTTGTACTTCGGTGCAGCAAGCTTGGCTTCGCTGGTAGCGCGAGCCGGCGTGTTGACCGGATCGACCCAGGCTTCCCAGGCAGCGTTCATTTCGGCAAAGTAGGACATGTCGGAGAGATAGATCAGCGTCTGCAGGATCTTCGACTTGTTCGAACCGGCCGCAGCGAGCAGACGATCAACTTCAGCCAGTGCCGACTTGCACTGTTCGGTGACGCTTTCGCCTTCGCCGACCTGACCTGCGAGGTAGACCGTGTTGCCGTGGACGACCGCGCCGCTCATGCGGGCGCCAACGTCGATGCGCTTAATGCTCATGATTGTCTCCTATTGATGAAATGAAAGACGCCGCTGGAAAGAAGCGGCGTCGGACTCGGGTCACGGATTGTATTATGCGCGGATGTGCTGCGTCTTCTGATAGATCGCAGTCGAACGGGCACCGGAGCGGCAATAGCCGAGCATCGGACGCGGGAATTCATCAAGGGCATCGACCATCCCGGCAATCGCCTCTTCGTTGACGCCCATCGGGCCGACCGGCACGTGTGCGATATCGAGGCCGAGTTCCTTTGCGCGCGCTTCGACCAGGGCATAAGGCGTCTGATCCGGGCTTTCGCCGTCCGGGCGATTGCAAACGATCGATTTGAAGCCCATGGCCTTGATCTGATCGAGATCCTCGACCGAAATCTGTCCGGAAACCGAATATTCGTCGTCGATTTGGCGAATGTCCATCGCTAATCCTCCTGAAATCATGGGCTGAATGACTACGCCGCCCCATGCCAAGCGTCAACCGCAGATCACTCACACGAAGGCAAAGCTGAGCGCATAATTTCGGCTCTCGCCGGGCTTCAGCATGATGAACTCACCCGCTGCTTCCAGCTCGGAGCGAGATACCCAGCGATGCGACACCGGCTCGATGCCGAGGACGTCGGCAGGTGCCTTCTGATTGCGCCAGACCTGCAGGTGCGGCAACGTCTCGGCAAGGATCCGCACTCGGAGGACCTTGCCGCCGATCGCGGCAATCGGGCCAAGGCGCACCTCGGCAAAACCGCTGTCCGTTGGAGGCGCTTCAACGCAGAAGATACCACCCGGCTCTTCGCCGAAATTCCAGGGAAAGCCGTCACCCTCGAGCATCTTGCCTTCGAGACGCGTGCCGGCATCGAACCACTTGCCGCCAATATTCATATGGTACATCAGAAAAGTCGGCACGACCTTGTCGCTGGTGTTGACGACCTTGTCTTTAAGACTGACCTCGCCTGTCTGACCGTTGACGAACCAATGGCGTTCAATTCGAGCAGGCAAGCCTTCGACCGTTACGATATCGATATCCGCCCGGCACTCGGCATTCCCATTCTCGAATTTCGTCCAGAGGACCCTGGCTGCATGACCAGGGCCCGATCCATGCAAAGGATAGACCTTGCCGTCTGCGCGACCCGGAATCGGCTCGCGGTGACGGATATGGTCCGGTCCGCAGGTAAAGAGAAAGCCTTCGACAGAATGCGAGATGCGCGTGTCGCCGTCATCGGGAACCGCCTTCTTGGGAGCGATGTCGACGCCGTTGACGATACAGCCGCCGATATCCATCTGCGACGTCTCGTCCAGCATCAGCTTCGGCCCTGTTGCGGCGGCAAACTCGATCATTGTCCAACTTCCTCCCGGTTCTGGCGACTGATGCAGCGATATGTCTCGCAGCGGCATTCGTCAATCACGACTGCTATGCCGCTCCAGGGAACCGGCAGTTCACCCCAAAGGTTTATGAGCAAAGGAGAAATCACCAAATATTTATCTTTTGTTCAGTACGATTTCATAAATTCCACACTAGCGTCAAAATTCGCAGGTGTGTGTCGGCCAAGTCACTGAAGGATATGAAGACGTGAATCGCTTTGTAAGATCGGGATTGTCTGCCGCAGCTGCCGTGCTCGCCATCGCTGTCGCGCCTTCTGCCGATGCGCAGCAGTTTTACAACGGACGCCAGGGCGACATTGTCTTCGTGGCGCCGAACGGCGATATCCTCGACTACGTACCATCCGGCGCCGCCTACGCGCGCGACCGTAGGGGCAACCGCGTACTGGTCGATCCCTATGGCAATGTGATTGCGACCGAAATGCGCGCCCGCGGTTACTACCCGCGCCCGCCCGTGCGTGATGCCTACAATAACGACGCCTACTACGGCGACGATCCCTACGGCGATTCGCGCTATTCCGAACGCGGCGCCGTCACCGGCTCGATCCCGCGTGACGCTGCGATCGACAGACAGCCCCTGGACGAGCAGCCTTACCCGCAAGGCGGCGAAAACTACGCTTCCATCGAGCCGGACCAGCAAATGCCGGAGATGGCGCAGCCGAAGCCGCCTCAGGAGCCGGTGATCACGCTCAAGAACAAGTCGAAGTCCGAGATCGTCGCCCTTCAGGTCTTCCTCGACCGCGCCGGCGTGTCCCCAGGTGCGATCGATGGCCACATGGGCGCGAACGTGACTAAAGCGATCTATGCCTACCAGCAGATGACGGGCGAGACTCTCGACCCGAACAATACGGACGCCATCCTCGAGCAGCTTCGCATGACCGGCGGCCTGCCGCTGGTGAGTTACACGATCACGCCTGCGGATGCCGCCGGCCCCTATGTCGCGGAGATCCCCGAGGACTACGCGCACAAGGCCGCCATGTCGTCGCTCGGCTACACCTCGACGACGGAAATGCTCGCCGAGCGCTTCCACATGGACGAAGGCTTCCTGAAGGAAATCAATCCGGGCGTCGATTTCACGGTCCCCGGAACGGTCATCAAGGTCGTCAATCCTGGCGAAGTGAAAGCTGGATCGGTCGCACGCATCATTGCCGACAAGGGCCGCAAGCAGGTCTTCGCATATGACAACGCCGGCAATCTGATTGCTGCCTACCCGGCCTCGATTGGCTCGACCGATACGCCCTCCCCTTCGGGTACGGTCACCGTCGAGCGCGTAGCTTTCAATCCGGGCTACACCTACAATCCGAAGATCAATTTCCAGCAGGGCGCCAACGACAAGATCCTGAACATTCCGCCGGGTCCGAACGGCCCGGTCGGCACGGTCTGGATGGCGCTCTCCAAGCCGACTTACGGTATCCATGGAACGCCAGAGCCATCGAAGATCGGTCGGACCCAGAGCCATGGCTGTATCCGTCTGACAAACTGGGACGCCACCGAACTGGCGAAGATGGTCAAGCCGGGCGTTACAGTCGAATTCACCGACTGATCCATCCTGCCGTTCCACCAACAAAAAATGCGCCGCAAAGGGCGCATTTTTTGTTTAGCAGACAGTTTTCCGCTAGGCGGCTGAGCGGATCAACGGGCCAGTGCTGCGCGCCGGCTCCGGGAGCTTTGCCGGGACCTTGCCCATGATCTCTTCAGCGAAACAGCGAGCATTCTCACGCGCTTTGTCGAGGTTGCTCACCCGGGCAGGATCGAGGGAATGCAGCGTGCCACCACAGTCAAAGATGTCCCGGAAGGCAGACCGCTCGATGATTGCGGTATCCAGCACCGGCACTTGGCGCTCGCTCAGCAGCGACTTGACGATGGAGAGTGCGCGTGTCGTCACCATCGAGTTGACACGCGTCAACACGACCGAGTGCCCAATGCGGATGCCGGCCTTCTCGTCAAGATATTGCAGCAGTTCGAGAACCTGCGCGCCGCCGCGAGCGTCCATGGCGCATCCCTGGATCGGGACCAGCACGTGATCGGAGAGGCCGATTGCCGTGGCAAGCAGCGGATTACGCGCACCGGGCAGATCGACGATGAAGTAGTCCGTATTGTGCTTGTTTTCCGATATGTGCAGCGGCAACGACGCCGACGTCACGAAATCAATGACCGAGATGTTGGCCACATGCCCGGATACTTCATGCCATCTCGTGATCCAGTGCTGCGGATCTGCGTCAAGGATTGTCACCCGATAGCCCTTCTGGGCAAGCTCCGTGGCGAGAAGAAGCACGGCTGTGGTCTTGCCGGCGCCGCCCTTGGTGTTTGCGAAAGTGATGACTGGCATGGACGGTCCTCGAAGGGAAAAGTGAGCCTCTCTATGGCCCTGTCGCGCACTTTCCGAAACATCGTGCGGTTAACGCATCCTTTACAATGATGGTTAACAACTCCTAAACACGGCGCCTGAAATTGCGGCTGACATTTCTTGCATCTCCTCGAAATCACGACGCCACGAATAATAAAAGCCCGGAAAGCCTAGGCTTTCCGGGCCAGTTCGGTCCGCCGTCTTGTCTAAGTTCAGAAGCAGTCCTTGAAGAGCGCCTTCGTGTTTTCGAGCGTCATCTTGACCGGATTGCCGCCGGCGCTCGGATCTTCGATCGCCATCGCGGAAAGTTCATCGATTCGATCGGGCTTGATCCCCATCGCAGACAGGCTGTCGGGAACGCCAAGCTCGGCGCGAAGCTGCAGCACGTAGTTGTAGAATCCGTCGAAACCGCCGGAGATACCGAGATAGGCCGCCGCACGCGCGATCTTGTCTTCGATCGCCGAACGGTTAAAGCGAAGCACGGCCGGCATGACGACGGCATTCGTCATGCCGTGGTGGGTGTTGTAGACCGCGCCGATCGGGTGCGACAGCGCATGAATGGCGCCGAGGCCCTTCTGGAAAGCAACAGCGCCCATGGCGGCCGCCGACATCATGTTCGCGCGGGCTTCGAGGTCGGTGCCTTCCTTGTAGGCGCGTGGCAGGAATTCCTTGACGAGGCGCATGCCCTCCAGCGCGATGCCGGCAGACATCGGGTGGTAGAAGGGCGAGGAATAGGCTTCCAGGCAATGCGCGAAGGCATCCATGCCGGTGCCGGCCGTGATGATCTTCGGCATGCCGACCGTCAGTTCCGGATCTGCGATGACGACGCCCGGCAGGAACTTCGGGTGGAAGATGATCTTCTTCACATGGGTTTCGGAATTGGTGATGACGCTGGCGCGACCAACTTCCGAGCCCGTGCCCGCCGTCGTCGGCACGGCAACGATCGGCGCGATGCCTTCGACGCCGGCGCGTGTCCACCAGTCACCGATGTCCTCGAAGTCCCAGACGGGGCGCGTCTGGCCGGCCATGAAGGCCACGCACTTGCCGAGATCAAGGCCGGAACCGCCGCCGAAGGCAACCACGCCGTCGTGGCCGCCATCCTTGAACGCCTTGACGCCGGCGTCGAGGTTCTTGTCGTTCGGGTTCGGATCGACATCGGCAAAGATTGCGCGACCGAGACCGGCGTCCTCCAGAATGTCGAGCGCCGTCTTGGTGATCGCCATGGACGCGAGGCCGCGATCGGTAATCAGCAGCGGCTTCTTCATGCCAAGGCTCTTGCAGGCGTCCGCCAGTTCCTTGATGCGCCCCCGACCTAACTTGAAGGCGGTCGGATAGCTCCAGTTGGCTGTGATGTTGCTGCTCATGCTGTGACTTTCTTCAGATGGTAGGATTTCGGACGTGTCAGATTGTGGAAGCCGATGATCGACAACGAGCCGCCACGGCCGGTTTCCTTGACACCGGTCCAGCAGAGCGCCGGATCGAGATAGTCTGCGCGGTTCATGAACACGGTGCCGGTTTCGATCTCGCGACCAAGCCGCCCTGCCCGCTCCGGATCCTTCGTCCAGAGCGAAGCCGTCAGGCCGTACTGGCTATCGTTCATCAGGGCCACTGCCTCGTCGTCGCTCTTCACCTTCATGATGCCGACAGCCGGACCGAAGGTTTCTTCGCGCATGAAGGCCATGGAGTGGTCGACGTTGACCAGGATCTGCGGAGCGAGATAAGCGCCGCCATCGTCCTGCGGGAACAGCTTGGGATCGACCAACGCCTTGGCACCCTTGGAGACGGCATCGGCGATCTGCTCGCGCACGACCTTGGCGAAACGCTTGTTCGCCATCGGCCCAAGCGACGTTTCCGGATCCAGCGGATTGCCGAGCTTGTAGTTCGATACCCAGGCGACCGACTTCTCGACGAAGCTGTCATAGAGCGACTCGTGCACATAGATGCGCTCGATTCCGCAGCAGCACTGGCCGGAATTGTAGGTCGCGCCGTCCATCAGCGTATCGACCGCCGCATCGAGATCGGCGTCTTCCATGACGTAGCCTGGATCCTTGCCGCCGAGCTCCAGGCCAAGCCCGGTAAACGTACCCGCCGCAGCGCGCTCCATCGAGCGACCGCCTTCGACCGAACCGGTGAAGTTGACGAAATTGAAGCTACCAGCAGCAATCAGGGCCGACGTCGTCTCGTGATCGAGGAACACGTTCTGGAAGACATCCTCGGGAACGCCGGCCTCGACGAAGGCCTGCACCAGCCGCTCGCCGACCAGGAGCGTCTGCGAGGCATGTTTCAGAACAACCGCATTGCCCGCCATGAGCGCCGGGGCGATCGTGTTGATCGCCGTCATGTAGGGGTAGTTCCAGGGCGCCACGACGAAGACGACGCCATGCGCCTCGCGCTCGATCCGGCGCTCGAACTTGTCACTCTCTTCGACGACAAGCGGCGCCAACGCATCGGCAGCGATCGAGGCGACATAGTTGGAGCGCTCGTTGAAGCCCTTGTATTCGCCGCCATAACGGATCGGGCGGCCCATCTGCCAGGCAAGCTCGGGCACGACGACGTCGGACATTTCATTGAGCCGTGCGACGCCCTTCAGCACCAGCTGAACACGGTCTTCCAGCGGGCGCTTTGCCCAGGCCTTCTGCGCCTTGCGCGCACGCGCAACGGCCTCTTTCGCCGCCTCCAGCGAAAGCGCCGGGCGCTCGGCGTAAACCGATCCGTCGACCGGTGAAATGCATTGGATCATTCCCATGATCTTCATCCTATGTTTTCGCGTACCGAAACCTGCGGACGTCCCAAACAATCTCCCGAGATATGGAAATCGTGTGACAGGACGCCGTCCGGCTTGGCTACGCTTTATGCTCTTTCGAAACCGCGCGCCACTTCCCAATCGGTGACGCGACGATCGTACTCTTCCTGCTCCCACTCGGCTGCGCGAGTATAGTGGTCGATGACATCATCGCCGAAGGCATTGCGCAGCATCTTCGATTTCGTCATGGCAACGGTTGCCGTGCGCAACGTGCGCGGGATCTCGCGGACGCGGCGAGCGCCATAGGCGTCGCCGACAAATGGAGCCTCGAGCTCCATCTTGTTCTCGATGCCATCGATGCCCGCCGCAAGCAGTGCCGCGAAGGCGAGATAGGGATTGAGGTCAGACCCACCAACACGGCACTCGATGCGGATCGCCTTGGTGTCATCACCGCAGAGACGATAACCGGCCGTGCGGTTGTCCTTGCTCCAGATCGCTTTTGTCGGCGCGAACGTGCCGGCCATGAAGCGCTTGTAGGAGTTGATGTAAGGTGCCAGGAAATACGTGATCTCGCTCGCGTGCGAGAGCAGGCCGGCGATGTAGTTTTCCATTAGCGGCGACATGCCGTACTTGCCCTTCTCGTCATGGAAAAGAGGCGTCTTGCCGTCCACGCTCCAGAGCGACTGATGGATATGCGACGAGCTACCGGCGGCATTATAGTGCCACTTGGCGAGGAAAGTGATTGCCTTGCCCTTCGACCAGGCGATCTCCTTGCAGCCGTTCTTGATGATGGCATGGCGGTCCGCCATCGTCAGCGCATCGGCGTACCGGACATTGATTTCCTCCTGCCCGGCGGATGCTTCACCCTTCGAGTTCTCGACCGGAATGCCGGCCCCCTGAAGCCCCGTGCGGATTGCCCGCATGACCTCTTCTTCCTTGCTCGTCTGGAAGATGTGGTAGTCCTCGTTATAAGCGCTGGCGAGCTTCAGGTTGCGATAACCGGCCGCGTGCGCAGAGTCGTAGGTCTGGTCAAATAGGAAAAATTCGAGCTCCGAGGCCATAAAGGCCTTCATGCCCATGTCTTCCAGGCGCTTGACCTGCTTCTTCAGGATCGCGCGCGGCGAATGCGGCACCTCTTCGTGCGTATGGTGGTCGAGCAGATCGCACAGCACGAGCGCCGTGCCTTCAAGCCATGGAATGCGCCGCAGCGTCGAAAGGTCGGGCTTCATCGTGTAGTCGCCATAACCCTTTTCCCAACTCGTCGCCTTGTAACCGGAGACCGTTTCCATCTCCATGTCGGTGGCGACGAGATAGTTGCAGCTGTGCGTTTCCTTCCATGCGCTCTCGAGGAAGTATTCGGCCTGGAAACGCTTGCCCATCAAGCGGCCCTGCATGTCCACCTGGCATGCCAGAACCGTGTCGATGCGCCCGTCGGCAACATCCTGCTTGAGATCGTCGAGAGTATAGATGCTCATATTGAATCCGCCTGAACCTTGAACTGAAAAAATCGGGACAACGAAAGCGCATGCCGTGAAACGGGCGTGCCGCATCTGATGCATTTTCGTTGAGCCGTGAAACGGGGCCGCCATTGCGGCCCCGCGGTTTGAGAGGGAAGTCGAAGCCTCAGCGTTCGCCGACCGCCTTTTCGGCAGCCGCAATCTCCGCCTGACGGCGCGCAACTTCCTCACCGATCGGCGGGCCCTTGAAGCGGCGGTTTTCAAAGCCGAACCATATAATCGCAGTCAGCACGAGGAAGCCGACGGTGATGTAGAGAGCCCAATCATTCGGCGGCTGGATGCCGAGGACGAAGATCAACACCATCGCCAGGATCGAGAGGATCGCGAACAGCTTGAACATGCCTTCGCCGAGGTTCCACGGACCCATCTTGTCCCACTTCGACGTACCCCAGGCGAGGAGGCCGAGCGTGATCGGGATCGCGAAAGAGAAGAACAGGAAGATGACCGTGCACGACACGACGATCGTGTAAACCGGCGTTTCGCCGATCGAAACGAGCGACGAGCCCCAGACGAACAGGACCGCGAGGATCGAGCCAGTCCAGATGGCCGCGACCGGCGTGCGGAACTTCGGGCTGACCTTGGCGAGCGCCTTGGAGGCAGGCAGACCGCCGTCGCGCGAGAAGGCGAAGATCATGCGCGAAACCGAAGTGACAGTCGCAAGGCCGCACAGCCACTGGCTGACGAAGATGGCAAAGTAGAGCACATCCTTGACGATGATATTGACTTGGCTGTCCATCGCCCAGAAGAACACGTTCCAGCCCTGCTTGGCCGCCTCTTCCATGTTCGGCAGCATCAGCACGAAAGCGCAAAGCATGATGTAGCCGAAAAGCGCAGACCACAGAACGGAGGAGACCATGCCGCGCGGAACGGAATGAGCAGCCTTGACCGTCTCTTCCGACGTATGGGCCGAAGCGTCATAGCCGGTGATCGTGTAAATCGGCAGCAGAAGGCCGAGCAGGAATACCCAAGCGCCCGAAGTCTCCGGCCACACGTTGCCACCGGCTTCTCCGGAATAGTTGGCAAAGGTGAAAAGGCGGCTGAACTCGTAGGACGGAGCCGCCAACAGGCACACCACTGCGAGCGCGATCGCCGTCGCGAAAATGAGATAACCGGAAAAGTCCGTGAGCTTCGCCGTCAGGCCGATACCCATGTGGTTCACGAGCGCCTGTGCGCCGGTGATGACGACCAGGAAAACGATACGAACAGTCGTCGTGTCCGTCAGGCCGAAGTAGCTCGTCCCAAGGGAGCCCATGAAGAAATAGTAGGTGCCGACGTTGATCGCGCCGAGAACGGTGACGAGGCCGAGCAGGTTGAACCAGGCGGTCAGCCAGCCGGTGAAGCGGTTGCCGAGGATCGAACCCCAGTGGTAGAGGCCACCCGCGGTCGGATAGGCCGAGCTGATCTGCGCCATCGCGACGGCGAACACCAGCGAAACGAAGCAACCAACCGGCCAGCCGATGCCGATGGCCGCGCCGCCGGCGCCGGAAGTCGCTTGCGCCAGCGAGTTGATACCGCCGGAAAGAATGCAGATAATAGAGAACGAGACGGCAAAATTCGAGAACGCGCTCAGCCTCCGCTCCAACTCCTGGGCATAGCCCATGGAGTGCAGGATATGCGTGTCCTGCTTCTTGTCGTGATCCGTGTAGTCGGACATGACTTCCCCCTGTTAGCGATCAGCCGCGGGATTGCGAGTGATCATCCAGTGCCAAAGTGCCCGTGACGTTTTCGCCTACGGGCGGATCGCAGTTAGACTGCTCCCTGGGGTCTTTTTCTTCGTTGTCAGGCGTCCAGGCTTTGCCGGAGAAGCCCCGTCAGATAGCCGGCCATGACCCCTTGGCCGTCTTCGTCTGAGATGAGGTCGTTGCGGACCTCGATCATTACATTGCGGAGCCCGTTCGACAGCCCGTGCAGGATGAGCGTGTGGGTCACGCCATCAACGGGGCCGTAGGGCTCGTTACGTTCGATTTTATAGAGAGGCGAGCCGGTCGATGCGGCGTTCAACACGCTGTCGGCAAAGCGGCTGTCTTCGTCATGCAATATACCAATTTCCACGGCACGTGTCTTGCCGTGGTAAACAGGAGTGAAGCTGTGGACCGTCGCAATCACCGTCTCCTGCCCCCTCGCCCTGCGATCGCGAATCAGTGCGCGAATGGCGTCGTGAAAAGGAATATACAATGCTTCGGTGCGCGCGAGGCGTTCTTCCGCGCTGAGATCGGCATTGCCCGGAATTTCATAGACTTCACTCTTCTCGGGCATGGCGCCGGCTGACTCCGGCGGCCTGTTGCAATCGTAAATCAATCGCGAAAATCGCTGGTAGACGAGCGTGGCGTCGAGCGCCTCGGAAATCCCGCGGGCGACTGCCAATGCGCCAGGGTCCCATGCGATATGGCTTTCTAGAGCCTCACGGGAGAGACCGAGGGTACCGTATCGCTCGGGCATCAAACGCGACGCATGCTCGCAGATCACCAGCAGCGGGCTCTCGCCATTCGGCCGCTCAACGGAAACGCAGTCGCCATCCGCTTCACTTAGGACCTTGAACTGAGCAGGCACCACAGGCGCATCCCGATCATTAATAAAGAATGTATAAGAAAAGAATTCTTCAGGTTTTGGCGACTGTCAAGCGCGACTGAAAATTTCTTTTCATGACAGCAGTTGACATGGATTGTGACAGCGTTGTTAACTTTCAGTGGGAAAGTGGCACAAGACCAATCCCGGGGAGCAAGAACGCGTGAGCGCTGCGTCGAAGACAGTTTCGGACGTAATCCATTCGCATTTTGGCATGCTTACGCGGGCCGAAAAGCAATTGGCCGAGAGCCTGCTGGACAACTACCCAGTCTCAGGATTGGGGAGTATCACGACGATTGCGGAGAACGCCGGCGTATCGACGCCAACGGTCGTACGCATGGTGCAGAAGCTCGGCTTCAAGGGCTATCCCGACTTCCAGGCGCACCTCCACCAGGAGGTCGAAGCGACAATCTCGAACCCCATCGCCAAGCACGATCGATGGGCCTCCAACGCGCCGGGCACGCATATTCTCAATCGCTTTGCCGACGCGATCATTGGCAATCTGCGCCAGACGCTGAGCGCGCTCGACACGGCGACGTTCGACAGCGTCGCCTCGCTCCTCTCGGATCGCAAACGCGGCCTCTATTTCGTGGGCGGGCGCATCACCGGCGCGCTGGCCGAATACTTCTTTACACATATGCAAGTCATTCGTCCGAACACTGCTTTGCTCTCATCAAACTCGAGCAGCTGGCCGCAATACGTACTCAATATGAATCGCGGCGACCTCCTGGTCATCTTCGATATCCGTCGCTACGAGCAGGAAATGGTCAGCCTCGCGACCGCTGCCCGAAAGAGCGGCGCGGAGATCGTCGTCTTTACTGATCAGTGGGGATCGCCCGCCGCCAAGCTCGCGCGTCACACGTTCCGTGTGCAGATCGAGGCGCCATCGGCCTGGGATTCGTCCGTCGTCACTCTCTTCATCGTCGAAGCCCTGATCGAGGCCGTTCAAAGCTCGACCTGGGATGAGACGAAAGAACGCATGAAAACCCTGGAGGGCCTGTTCGAACAGACCAGGCTATTCCGCAAACTCAGTTAGGAGGGAAACTACGACAGTGAGATGACGTTCGGCGCTTGAGCGAATAATGTGTCGTAAATGAAACATCGCCGCCAACTGCCTGCTATACAAAGAAAAAAGAAGGTCATGAAACTGTCACGAAAGCTTCACGTAACGTAAGTAACAGCATCGTCGGACACTGAAAACCCGAAGGAGAACAACAGTGATCTCTAATATTTCGAAAATGCTTTCGCTTTCTACTGCAATTGTTGTTGCTTCGACTGCAATCGCAGCTGCCGAACCAAGCGCTGAACTTATCGCTGCCGCCAAGAAGGAAGGCACGCTGACGACCATCGCGCTTCCGCACGACTGGTGCGGCTACGGCGACGTCATCGCCGGCTTCAAGGCCAAGTACGGCCTCGAAGTCAACGAACTGAACCCCGACGCGGGCTCGGGCGACGAGATCGAAGCCATCAAGGCCAACAAGGGCAACACCGGACCGCAGGCTCCTGACGTTATCGACGTCGGTCTTTCCTTCGGCCCCTCCGCAAAGGCCGATGGCCTGATCCAGCCCTACAAGGTGTCGACCTGGGATTCCATTCCTGACAGCGCCAAGGATGCCGATGGCTTCTGGTACGGCGACTACTACGGCGTTCTCTCCTTCGTCGTGAACACCGACATCGTCAAGGACGTTCCGAAGGACTGGGCCGACCTGAAGAAGTCCGACTACGCCAACAGCATCGCGCTCGCTGGCGACCCGCGCGCTTCTAACCAGGCTGTCCAGGCCGTCTACGCAGCCGGCATCGCAGCTGGTGAAAAGGACGCGACCAAGGCTGGCGAAGCTGGTCTCGCGTATTTCGCCGAGCTCAACAAGGCTGGAAACCTCGTTCCTGTGATCGGCAAGTCCGCTTCGCTCGCTCAGGGCTCGACCCCCATCGTCGTTGCCTGGGACTACAATGGTCTCTCCTGGCGCGATACCCTCAAGGGCAACCCTCCGGCTGAAGTCGTCGTTCCGGCTTCGGGCGTTGTCGCTGGCGTCTACGTTCAGGCGATCTCGGCCTTCGCTCCACACCCGAACGCTGCAAAGCTCTGGATGGAATACCTCTACTCCGACGAAGGTCAGCTCGGCTGGCTGAAGGGCTATTGCCACCCGATCCGCTTCAACGATCTGGCGAAGAACAAGAAGGTCCCCCAGGAGCTCCTCGACAAGCTGCCGCCGGCCGCTGCTTACGAAAAGGCCGTATTCCCCACCCTCGACGAGCAGGCTGCCGGCAAGGCCGCCATCACGACGAAGTGGGACAGCGTCGTTGGCGCCAACGTCAAGTAATATCTGACGCAAGACCTCTCCGCCTCCGTGGGCGGAGAGGTCTCATTTTTCATTGCCCCGATAAGGCCGTCGTCTATGAGCACTGTTTCAACATCCGTGGCTACGGCCACGCCCATGATAAACCGCGACAGGATCGTAGACTGGCTCGGCATCGCGCCCTTCATGATCTTTGCCGCGATGTTCCTGATCATACCGACGCTTTATCTGGTCGCAGGCGCATTCCTGACCCCGGAAGGCGAACTCACCCTCAAGAACATTTCCGACCTGTTCACGCCGTCGATCCTTAGCGCCTACTGGGTCAGTATAAAGGTGTCGGTGGTTTCAGCCCTCGGTGGCGCGGTGATCGGCTCCCTTCTCGCCTGGGCTGTCGTGCTCGGCGGACTCCCGACCTGGGTTCGTTCGGGCCTCCTGACCTTTTCCGGTGTTGCCTCGAATTTCGCGGGCGTACCGCTCGCCTTCGCTTTTCTCGCCACGCTCGGACGCACCGGTCTCGTGACCGTCTTGATGCGTGACTGGCTGGGCTTCAATCTCTATTCCACCGGTTTCAACCTCTTGAGCTTCTTCGGGCTCACGCTCACCTACATGTACTTCCAGATCCCGCTGATGGTGCTGATCCTGACGCCGGCGCTCGACGGGATGAAGAAGGAGTGGAAGGAAGCCGCGCTCATTCTCGGCGCCACCAACGGCCAATACTGGCGCATGGTCGCTTTCCCGATCCTCTGGCCGAGCCTCATGGGCACGACGCTGCTTCTCTTTGCGAACGCCTTCGGCGCTATCGCCACCGCCTACGCCTTGACGGGTAGCTCGCTCAACATCGTGCCGATCCTGCTCTACGCGCAGATCCGCGGCGACGTGCTTCATAACGCCAACCTCGGCTATGCGCTGGCACTCGGCATGATCGTCATCACCGGCCTGTCCAACCTCCTTTACATCCTGCTGCGCATGCGCGCTGAACGGTGGCAAAAATGAAGACTTCACGCCTTGGAGCCTGGATATCGATCGGATTTGGCGCGATCTATTTCGTCCTGCCGCTCATCGCCACCGTCGAATTTTCGCTGCGCATGCGGCGCGGCGCCTACAGTTTTGACGCCTATGCCTCGGTTTTCTCCGAGGCGCAGTTCCGCGAGACCTTCGGTTATTCGATGCTGATGGCGCTTCTGACGATCGTCTTCGGCATGCTGCTCGTCGTGCCTACGGCGTATTGGGTGCGCCTGCGCCTGCCGCAGATCCGTCCGATTGTCGAGTTCATCACGCTGCTGCCGCTCGTCATCCCGGCAATTGTGATCGTCTTCGGTTATCTCAGAATGTACAACTCGTCCTCGATCCTGCCGCTGACTGGATCGACCACGGGCACGAACATCCTGCTCGTCCTTTCATACATAACGCTGTCCCTGCCCTACATGTACCGCGCCGTCGACACCGCAATGCGTGCCATCGATGTCCGCACCTTGACGGAAGCTGCGGAAAGCCTTGGCGCCGGCTGGGCGACGATCTTGTTCAAGTGCATTTTCCCGAACGTCATGAGCGGTGTACTCTCGGGCGCTTTCATCACGCTCGCGATCGTCATGGGCGAATTCACCATGGCGGCGCTCCTCAATCGCCCAGCCTTCGGGCCTTACCTGCAGCTGGTTGGCGCCAACCGCGCCTACGAGCCGTCGGCCCTGGCGGTCATCGCCTTCTCGATTACCTGGCTCAGCATGGGCCTGTTGCAACTTGTCTCCCGCTTCCACAAAGCCGCTCCGGCTAAGTCGTAAGGTATCTGGTTTTCATGGCCTTTCTCGAACTCGCAAACCTCAAGAAATCCTTCGGCAACACGCAGGTCGTGCATGACTTCAACATGCAGATCGAGAAGGGTGAATTCATCTCTTTCCTTGGCCCGTCGGGCTGCGGCAAGACGACTGTCCTGCGCATGATCGCGGGCTTCGAAACGCCCTCCGCCGGCCGCATCGCCATCGGCGGCAAGGAGCAAAACAATCTGAAGCCGAACAAGCGCAACATCGGCATGGTCTTCCAGGCCTACGCGCTGTTTCCCAACATGACCGTGCACGACAATGTTGCCTTCGGCCTTAAGGTCGCCGGCACGCAGCCTTCGGAGATTGACGCTCGCGTCAAGGAAATGCTCGGGCTGATCAAGCTCGACCACCTCGCGGATCGCTATCCCTATCAGCTCTCCGGCGGCCAGCAGCAGCGCGTGGCGCTTGCCCGCGCGCTGGCAGTCCGGCCGCAGGTCCTGTTGCTCGACGAGCCGCTGTCTGCCCTCGACGCCAAGATCCGCGTGTCGCTGCGCGAGGAAATCCGCGCCATCCAGCAGAAACTTGGCATTACCACCGTCTTCGTGACGCACGACCAGGAAGAAGCCCTCTCGATCTCCGACCGCATCGTCGTCATGAACGCCGGTCGCGCCGACCAAATCGGAACGCCGTTCGAAATCTACAACACGCCGGCTACGCGCTTCGTCGCTTCCTTCGTCGGCACGCTCAACATGATCGAGGCGAAGGTTGTCGACCCCTCGGCCAACCGTATCCAGATCGGTGACCAGGGCGTGACGCTGAAGCAGTCCGTCGCCGCCTTCAAGGCGGGTGATACGGTCTCGCTGGCCCTGCGTCCGGAGGCAGGATCGCTGGCCGAGAGCGCGCCATGCGACACGAAGCTGACCGGTCAGGTCGTATCCGCCCACTTCCTTGGTTCTGTCATCCGCACGCGCATGAACGTCGGCGGCAATGTCATTTCCTTCGACATGTTCAACAGCCCGGGCGTAATCCCGCCAGCGGCTGGCGAGACCGTCACGCTTCGCTTCATGGCAGCCGACCTCCTTGTCATCCGCGATTGATCGCGGCAGCGCCACACTCACGTTTGCGGCTTTGCCACACTTTCCTCCGCATTTCCGGCGCCCCACTCTACGGCGCCGGAAATTGCTTGAAAGTGCGACCTCGATGCGCAACGACGGCTGAAGCATTTTTATTCAGCAAAGTCAGCATCATGTCCCCTACCACAACAGCCGTACCGCCCCGCCGCCTCACCTCGCAGGATTTCCGCACCCTTGGCCTCTCGGCCCTCGGCGGTGCGCTTGAGTTCTACGACTTCATCATCTTCGTCTTCTTCGCGGCGGTGATCGGCAAGCTGTTCTTTCCGACCGATATGCCGGAGTGGCTGGTGACCATCCAGACCTTCGGGATCTTTGCCGCCGGCTATCTGGTTCGCCCGCTCGGTGGCATCGTCCTCGCCCATTTCGGCGACCTCTTTGGCCGCAAGCGCGTTTTTGCTTTCTCGATCCTGCTGATGGCGCTCTCAACGCTCGGCATGGCGGCGATGCCGACCTATGCTACCATCGGCGTTGCCGCTCCAATCCTCCTTGTGCTCATGCGCATTCTGCAAGGCGCGGCGATCGGCGGTGAAGTTCCCGGCGCCTGGACCTTCGTGGCCGAACACGTCCCCTTCCGCCGCGTCGGCTTTGCCTGCGGCTTCCTCTGCTCCGGCCTGACCCTCGGCATCCTGCTCGGATCCTTCATCGCGACGATCATCAACTCCGTCTTCACGCAAGATGATGTCGCCGCCTATGCATGGCGCATCCCGTTCTTCCTCGGCGGCATCTTCGGCCTCGTTGCCGTCTACCTCCGCCGCTGGCTGCAGGAGACGCCCGTCTTCGCAGAAATGAAACAGGCCCGCTCGCTTGCGCCGGAACTGCCGCTGAAGGCCGTGCTGCGCGACTACCCGCGTGGCGTCATCATCTCCATGCTGCTGACTTGGATCCTGTCGGCCGGCATCGTCGTGACGACACTGATGACGGCAACCTTCCTGCAGAAGCTCTATGGCTACACCGCGCAGCAGTCGCTTGCCGCCACCAGTTTCGGCACGCTGTTCCTGATCTTCGGAACTGCCGCCGCCGGCGCGATCGTCGATCGCGTTGGCTCAGGCCGCTTCTTCGTTGTCTCAAGTATCTTCTTTGGTGCTGCGACCTTCGCGTTCTACAGTTATGCCGCCGTTTCGCTGACCGTTCTTTTCGTGCTCTATGCGATCATGGGGCTATCGGTCGGTATGGTTGGAGCTGTGCCCTACGTAATGGTCCGCGCCTTCCCGGCCCGCGTTCGCTTTAGCGGCCTCTCCTTCTCCTACAACGTCTCTTACGCGATTTTCGGCGGCCTGACGCCTCTTGCAGTCGCATCGCTGCTGCCAATCAATCCGATGGCTCATGCCTACTACCTGCTCTTCATCGCCGCCCTCGCCTTCGTGCTAGGGCTCTATCTGATCGCCAAGGGAGACAGCGTCGAGGCAGACGTCGGCATCGAGGAACTCACCGAGCGCCTCGCCGCCTAGCTGTCGGAGGCGTGTGGCCGCCGTCCGGCTTTGCTTCAAAGGAATGCTTCAATGATTACCTGCTATCTGCGTTACACGATCGACCCACACAAGGTGGCCGAATTCGAGGAGTATGCGCGCCTCTGGATTCCGATCGTCAATCGAATGGGAGGCACGCATCACGGCTATTTCCTGCCGTCCGAGGGCGCGAACAACATTGCCATTGCGCTGTTTTCGTTTCCGAGCCTCGCGGCCTACGAAGACTATCGCACGCGCATGGCAAGCGAACCCGAATGCCAGGCCGCGTTCGATCTCGACAAACGAAATCGCAGCATCATCAGCTACGAGCGCAGTTTCATGCGCCCTGTCCTTGGCTGATCGATAGAAATGGAAAGCCCCGCTCTATGGCGGGACATGGCGGGGCTTTCAGTTTGAAGTCGGGCTCTAGCGGATTGCCTTGTCATTGGCATCGAACCGATGCATGTGGCCCGTGTCCGGCGTCGCATAGACGATCTCATCCGGCTCGTACTTGTGCTCCCCGAAGAGCCGCGCCGTGATCAAGCCGCACTGCTCGGATTCGAGATAGATGATCGTGTCCGCGCCGAGATGTTCGACGTGGACGACCTTCGCCCGCCATGTGCCCTGCTCGCGCGAAAGGGTCAGATGCTCCGGGCGCACGCCGACGGTCTTTGCGCCCGCGTCTCCAACCTTGTCACCCGGAATGAAGTTCATCATCGGCGAACCGATGAAGCCCGCAACGAAGGTGTTTTCGGGACGGTTGTAGAGCTCCATTGGCGAGCCGACCTGCTCGATCGCACCGGCGTTCAACACCACGATCTTGTCGGCGAGCGTCATCGCCTCGACCTGGTCGTGGGTGACATAGATCATCGTTGCCTTGAGGCTGCGGTGCAGACGCGCGATCTCAAGACGCGTCTGAACGCGCAAGGCTGCGTCGAGGTTCGACAACGGCTCATCGAAGAGGAAGAGCGCCGGCTCGCGCACGATCGCGCGGCCAATAGCAACGCGCTGGCGCTGACCACCGGAAAGCTCCGCCGGGCGCCGCGCCAGATAAGGCTCAAGCGACAGCATCGAGGACGCCTTGGTCACCCGCTTGTCGATCTCATTTTTCGGCGTGCCGGCCTGCTTCAAGCCGAGGCCCATGTTGTCCTTGACCGTCAGGTGCGGGTAGAGCGCATAGGATTGGAACACCATCGCGATGCCACGCTTGGCGGGAGGCGTCAGCGTCTCTTCCTTGCCATTGATGAAAACGGCGCCCGAGGTGACATCCTCCAATCCCGCAATGCTGCGCAGGAGGGTTGACTTGCCGCAGCCCGAAGGTCCGACAAAAATGACGAACTCGCCGTCCTTGACCTCTAGGTCGATGCCCTTCAGCACCTCATGCGTGCCGTAGGTCTTGCGGATGGATTTGAGTTGAAGCGATCCCACTAGTCGTAATCCTTACAGTTTGACCGGCTCTTGGAGCTTGACGGCTTGGCCGGTACGCACGCTTTCGTCGGCGGCGAGGCAGATGCGCAGCGAAGCGACGGCGTCTGCCATGTGGCGGTTAAGGTCGATATCCTCGCGAATGGCCTTCAGCATGAAGGCCTGCTCGCGGTCGCAGAGTTCCTGATGGCCTGGTTCTCCCGCCATCGTTATGTCCTGGTCCGGCCGTATGAACTTGCCGTCGGTTCCTGTCTCCGCCGTGTGCAGGCGAATGACCGAAGTCTTGGTGTGAGCGTCGATATCGTCGGACTTGGCGTTCGGATCCATCACGATCGAGACCGATCCCTTCGGCGACATGATGTCCTTCACGAAAAACGCCGTCTCGGAGATCATCGGGCCCCAGCCGGCCTCGTACCAGCCGACTGAACCATCCTCGAAAAGCACCTGGAGCTGGCCGTAATTATACATATCGGGCGCGATTTCGTCCGATAGACGCAGTCCCATGCCGCGCACTTCCACCGGTTTAGCGTCCGTGATCTGGCACATGACGTCGACATAATGCACACCGCAATCGACGATCGGAGAGGTCGTCTGCATCAACGACTTATGTGTTTCCCAGGTCGGACCGCTGGACTGCTGATTGAGATTCATGCGGAACACATACGGCCCACCGAGCTTGCGCGCCTCTTCGATCAGCCGCATCCAGGATGGATGGTGGCGAAGGATATAGCCGATCACCAATTTCCGGCCGGCCTTCTTCGCCGCCACCACGACGCGCTCCGCATCCGCAACGGTTGTTGCGAGCGGCTTCTCGACGAAAACGTCGCAACCAGCCTCGAAGGCAGCGACCGCATAGTCCGCATGCGTGTCCGAATAGGTGCAGACCGCACAGAGATCCGGCGTCAATTCGGCAAGGGCTGCCTTGAAATCCGAATAGATCTTGTAGCCCCGTAGTTCCTCCGGCAGATCAGGCGTCGAGCGATTGACCAGCCCGACAATCTCGAAACCGGGATTGTTGTGATAGGCCAGCGCATGGCTGCGTCCCATGTTGCCGAGGCCGGCGACGAGAACGCGGATTGGCTTGTCGGACGAACTCACTTGACCGCTCCCGAAGTGATGCCGCGGATGAGCTGCCGCGAGAAGATGACGTAGAGAACGAGGATCGGCAGGATCGCCAGCGAAAGCGCGGCAAGCACGGCGTTCCAATTGGTCACGAATTGCCCAATGAAAATCTGCGACCCGAGGGTGACGGTCTTCGTCGCCTCAGCGGGCGCCAGGATCAGCGGGAACCAGAGATCGTTCCAGATCGGGATCATCGTGAAGACAGCAACCGTAGCCATTGCCGGGCGCACCAACGGGATGACGAGCCGGAAGAAGATCGCATATTCCGACAACCCATCGATGCGGCCGGCATTCTTGAGGTCGTCGGAGACGGTCCGCATGAATTCCGACAGGATGAAGATCGCCAGCGGAATGCCCTGCGCAGTGTAGACGAGGATCAGCGCCGTCAGCGTGTTCACGAGACCGGCGGCCACCATGCCCTGCAGGATCGCGACCGTACCAAGGCGGATCGGGATCATGATGCCGATCGCCATATAGAGGCCGGTCAACGTGTTGCCGCGGAAACGGTATTCGGAGAGCGCGAAGGCGGCCATCGCGCCGAAGAGCAGCACCAGCGCGATCGAAACGATGGTGACGATGAAGCTGTTCTGGAAGTAAGTGGCGAAATCACCCTGCCCCAGCACTGTTCGATACCCGACAAGACTGAAGGTCGAGGGCGTCGGCACCTGCAGCGGCGAGCGGAAGATCGCGTTACGGTCTTTGAACGAGTTGATGATCGTCAGGAACACTGGAAAGATGGCAACCAGCGTATAGCCGATGAGCGCCAGGTGGACGAAGCTGGTGCGGATGGGGGATGTGCGTGCTCTGTTGGACATGGCACACTCCTCAGAACTGGTACCGGCGCATGCGCCGCTGGATGGCAAAAAGGTAGAACGACACGCCGGCGAGGATGATCAGGAACATCACCGTCGCGATCGTGGCGCCCATCGAGCGGTCGCCAAGCTGAAGCTGGAAACCGAAGAAGGTGCGGTAGAGGAGCGTACCCAGGATGTCGGTCGACATATCAGGCCCGGCAAGTGCGCCCTGCACGGTGTAGATCAGGTCGAAGGCGTTGAAGTTGCCGACAAAAGTCAGGATCGAGATGATGCCTATGGCGGGCAGGATGAGCGGTAGCTTGATCTTCCAGAACTGAGCCCAGCCGGTGATGCCGTCGCATTCGGCAGCTTCGATCACCTCTTCCGGGATACTGAGCAGCGCAGCGTAAATCAGCATCATCGGAATGCCGATGTACTGCCAATTCGAGATCAGCGACACGGCAATCAGCGCCGACCCGGACTGCCCTAGCCACGGCGCGAACAGGCTCTTCATGCCGACAAGGCTCATCAGCCACGGGGCAACGCCCCAGATCGGCGAAAGGATGAGCTTCCAGATGAAGCCGACGATCACGAAGGAAAGCAGCGTCGGCAGGAAGATTGCGGTGCGGTAGAACGCGACGAACCGCAGCCGTGGCGTCGACAGAAGCGCCGCCAGCGCGATGCCGATCGGGTTCTGCACGCACATGTGAATGACGAAGAATATGAAGTTGTTGACCAGCGCGTTCCAGAAGTCGTGTGCCCAGCGCGCATCGCCAAACAACACCTTGTAGTTCGCGAGCCCGACGAAGACAGGCGCACCGTCGACAGTGTTGTAGAACGAAAGCCTCAGCGTTTCGATCAGCGGCAGGATCATGATCGCCGAATAAACGACAAATGCCGGGAAGAGAAAGACGCCGACGTGCCAGCGCACAGGGCGCTTTATGGGAACAACATCGACAGCGGATTCGGCTACGCTCATGGCTTTTGCCTGTTCTTCTTAGCTGCACCTATGGCGCAGCGCGTCTGACACAACGGGCAGAACGCCCTTTCCCTCTAGTCATCTCCCCGCCCTTCGGCTTTCGAAGACGGCGGGGAGAAAAAGAGCGGATACGAAATTGGCTTTGAGCCGGGATGAGGGACGGCTAACGCCGCCCCTCACATCTCAATCACTTGGCAGGCTTGAACCAGCTGTCGAGGCCGTCCTGCAGCTTCTTGGCGGCATCGGCTGGCGTCACGGTGCCGTTGACGACGTTCGCCGAAGCAACCCAGGTTTCGTTTTCGAGGTTCGGCGTACCACGCGACAGAATCTGGTACGTCGAGCGGATCGTCGACTTGAACGGGCCGCGCCAGGAAACGAATTCCTGGGCCAGCGGATCAGCCATCTTCACCGGCGTCGAGTTCAGGCTGAAGAAGCCCGGCAACGAGTTGGCGTAGATTTCGGCGAATTCCGGCGAGGCGACCCAGGTGAGGAACTTCTTGGCTTCCTCGGCATGGGTGCTCTTGGCGTTCAGGCCGACAGCGATATCCGGATGGTCGGAGATGTAGCCCTGGTCGCCAGCTTTCGGAACCGGCGGCGGGAAAGCGCCCATCTTGAACTGGGCCTGGCTGTTGAACAGCGAGATTTCCCAGGAACCGGCCGGGTAGATGGCGGCGCGGCCGAGCGTAAAGAGGTTCTGGCTGTCCGAATAGGTCTGGGCTTCGAAACCGTCACCGAGATAGGGCTTCCACTTGGCGATTTGTTCGAAAGGCTGGACCCATTCCGGATCGGTCAGCTTCTGCTTGCCTGAGATCAGCGCCAGACGACCGTCTTCGCCCTTCCAGTAGTTCGGACCGATGTTCTGGTAGCCCATGGTTGCGGCTTCCCAGAGATCCTTCGTGCCCATGGCGAGCGGAATGTAGGTGCCGTCCGCCTTGATCTTGTCGAGGGCGGCGAAGAATTCCTCTTCGGTCTTCGGAACGGAGATGCCGAGCTTGTCGAAGGCATCCTTGTTGTAAATGAAGCCATGGATGACCGAGGCCATCGGCACACAGAAGGTGGACTTGCCGTCATCGGTTGTCCAGGCGGCCTTGGCGACGGGCGAGAAGTTCTCCATGCCCGGCAGGCTCGTCAGATCGGCGAGCTGCTTCTTATCAAAGATTCCGAGCGAAGGGTCGAACGGCCGGCAGGTGATGATATCACCGGCGGAGCCGGCATCGAGCTTGGCGTTCAGCGAAGCGTTGTACTCGGTCGGCGCGGTCGGCGAGAAGACGATCTTGATGCCGGGGTTCTTGGCTTCGAACGCCGGGATAATCTTTTCCTGCCAGATCTGCAGGTCGTCGTTACGCCAGCTCTCGACCGTCAGCGTAACGTCGGCGGCATGAGCAAAGCCCACTGATGTCAGCAGGCTGGACGCCAGCAGGAAGCCTCTAAGTGCGGTGTTCTTCATTTCCCTCTCCTGTTTTATGCGCCGGTGAGGCGCTGTTCCTGACCTGAAACCAGCGTTCGCGTGAATGAGGTGACACGCAACGCCACTCGAGAGCCGTCAGCAGCTGCCGGCCCGAAAGCTCAAAATCGGCGCGACAGATAACACCTGTCGACCAGACGGCGCACCCGAACAAGAAACCGATCCGGCGCAGCCATGAAAGGGAAAGCTGACGGCAAATGAACGGATCGAGAGCGACGGCGTCGCTACGGCCGGATCTGCATTTCATCGAGTGATCCGGCTTATCTCTATCCTGCCGTTTATCGCTGCTCGATGCGCTGTTCCCTTGAGTTGAATTAAGGCCAAAAAAATACCAATTGTCCAGCCGATTTTAACACTCGAACGACAGAAAAGTCGTCAAAAAAATTTTATTCATAAAAATCATATAGATAAAAAGATGATTTTTCGCCACGCTTTTGACTTGGTAAATGGTATTTTTTTGGTATTGTAGTGAAAACAAGCGGAATGGGCGGATTTGGTGGTTCAATGACAGAACTTGCGATCGGCATTGACGGCGGAGGCTCCAGCTGCCGCGCCGCAGTCACGGATGCGACAGGGCGCATTCTGGGCCGTGGCACGGCCGGCCCGTCGAACATCCTGTCCGACCTCGAAAACTCGCTGCTCAACATCGTAGCGTCAGCCGAAAACGCGTTGAACGACGCCGGCCTTTCCTCTGAAACCGTTTCCAGCGTCTCTGCCGTCGTCGGCGTCGCCGGCGCGAATGTGGGCGACTATGCCGAACGCATCGAGCGTGCCCTGCCTTTTGCCCGGCGCCGTGTCGTAACAGATGCGACGACGGCACTCCAAGGAGCGCTCGGCGATTCCGACGGTGTGATTGGAGCGTTCGGAACGGGCTCGGTCTACAATGCGCGCCGCAACGGAAAGCTCTACGGCATTGGCGGCTGGGGATTCGTCATCGGCGACCAGGCTAGTGGCGCTCGCCTCGGCCGGGACCTGCTGGAGCAGTCTTTGCTGGCCCATGACGGGGTGCGCCCCTCCTCCCCGGTCACCCAGACCGTCATGGCTGAATATGGCGACGATCCTGAGCGCGTCGTCGAGTTCGCCCACGTCTCCCGCCCGAATGACTTCGCCCGCTACGCGCCCGTTGTGTTCGAGGCCGCTGCCAAGGGCGACTCGGTCGCGACGGCGATCGTGCAGAACGCAGCAGCCTCGATCGGCGAGAGCCTGGATGCGTTGCTCTGGCCGGAATGCGAGGTGATCTGCCTGTTGGGCGGACTGGCAAAGGCCTATCGTCCATGGCTTGCTGAACGTCACGCTGTCCTGCTGCGTGAGCCGAAGGGCGACGTCCTGCAGGGCGCCATTGATCTCGCAGTGAAGTTTCTCCACGAGGAAGGAAGAGGCGCGGCATGACCGACGATTTTGCAAGCCTCCTTTCCCCCGAACGTCTTCAAGCCGGCGGCACAGGCCCGCTTTATGTAAAGCTGCGCCGCACGCTGGAAGATGCCATTCGCACTGGCACGCTCAGTCATGGCGATGCCCTGCCGCCTGAGCGCGACATCGCGGAACTGGCGACCGTCAGCCGGGTGACCGTGCGCAAAGCGATCGATGAGCTTGTCGCGGACGGGTTGCTCATCCGCCGCCACGGTTCCGGCACCTTCGTGACAAAGCCGGTATCGAAGGTCGAACAGCGCCTCTCGCAGCTCACCTCCTTTACGGAGGATATGGCCCGTCGCGGCATGACCTCCCGCTCCGAATGGCTGCACAAGGGCATCCACACGCCCTCTCCCGACGAAATGATGATTCTCGGTCTCGCGACCGATGTCAGGGTCTCACGCCTCAGCCGATTGCGCATCGCCGACGACCAGCCGCTGGCCATCGAAAATGCCAGTGTTTCCGGCGAGTTCCTGCCCGATCCTTTCGTGGTGACAACGTCGCTCTATGAGGAGCTCGAGCGTCGCCAGGTCCGGCCCGTCCGCGCGGTGCAGAGAATTTCGGCGACCAACATGAAAGAGGTCGATGCTCATCTTCTCGGCGTTCCCGTCGGCGCCGCAGGGCTGTCGATCGAGCGTATTTCATACCTTGGTTCGGGACGCGCGGTCGAATTCACCCGCTCGCTCTACCGCGGGGATGCCTATGATTTTGTCGCCGAACTGACGATCGGTCCGTCGTGATTCCTTGTCGCATTGAATGGACGGCAATGCCCGTCTATTGATGGCACCCATGACAAGTCGCATCACGATCCTCGACACCATCTCCGATCCCGGCAATCCCGCAAAGCCGAACGACGACAGCTTCGGCCATAACGACGCCTGCGCTTTCGTAATCGACGGTGCGACGGGCCTCGGCGATCGCCAATATATGGATGAGGAAGGTAGCGACGCCGCCTGGATCGCCCAGCACTTCGCCCGTGGCTTTCAGGATCGGATTACCCGTGACAGCAGCGTCTCGGAGATTGCTCGCAGCCTGTCTCTGGCAGCCCGCACGGAGTTCTTAGCCCACAACGAGAGCGTCCCACGCTACGCGTGGCCGCTGACCGCCTTTGCCATGTTGCACCACACGCGCGACGGTTTCCACTTCGTCGGCCTTGGCGACTCCTGCCTCTTTCTGTTGCAGGAAGACGGCTCGGCAGCGATGCACATGGCGATTCCCGGTGCCTATGAGTATGAACAGAACCAGGCGCGAAAGCACATTGCACGCACGGGCGGCATTACCAAGGAAGGTGGCGCGCTCGGCAATTCCGAAACGCTCGCCCTATTGCGCCAGCACCGAGAGCGCCAGAACACGCCGGCAAGCGGCGTCTGGACCCTCGGCCTCGTGCCGGAGGCGGCCGATCATCTGGTTTCAGAGCGGCTGGATATCAGGCGCAAAGCGCACGCCATCGTCTGCAGCGACGGTTTTTCAGACCTCGCGGTCCTTTACGCGACCTATGATTCTACAAGCTTGGTGCGCACTGCACTCGCCAAGGGTCTGCGACCGATGCTCGACGAACTTCGGCGCTTCGAACGCGCGATTGATCCCGAAGGGCTCCGCTATCCACGCTACAAGCAGAGCGACGACACCACGGCGTTGCTTGTCGAGTTGACACCCAGCGCCTGAGGCGATTTTCGATTCAGATTCAGCGCATTGCGACCAAGAGCTGAATCAATCCATCTGGTCCTTGAATCAAATACTGAAGACGCCGCCGATCAGGCAGCGTCCTCGATTTCCTCGTCACGCTTGCGCGGTACGTAGTTGAGGACCGGTCCAAGCCAACGTTCGACCTCGGCTACGTCCATGCCCTTCCGGGCTGCGTAGTCCTCGACCTGGTCCCGCTCCACCTTGGCGACGCCGAAGTAGTAGGATTCGGGATGGCCGATGTAGATGCCGGAGACAGACGAACCCGGCCACATCGCATAACTCTCGGTGAGCTGCACGCCGGCAGCCTTTTCGGCATCGAGCAGAGCAAACAGCGTCTTCTTTTCGGTGTGATCGGGCTGCGCCGGATAGCCCGGCGCCGGACGGATACCGGCATATTCCTCGCTGATCAGCTGCTCGTTGGAGAAATGCTCATCCTTGGCATAACCCCAATATTCGCGACGAACCTGCTCGTGCATGCATTCCGCAAAGGCCTCCGCGAAGCGATCGGCCAGCGCCTTCAGGAGGATCGACGAATAGTCGTCGTTCGCACGTTCGAAGCGTTCCGCGATAGCGATCTCTTCGATACCGGCTGAAACGACGAAGCCGCCGACATAGTCGTGAATGCCGCTGTCGGCTTGCGCCACGAAGTCCGACAATGCGACGTTCGGCCGGCCATCGCGCTTCGAAAGCTGCTGGCGCAGCGTAAAGAAGGTGGCAAGCTCCTCCTTGCGGCTATCGTCCTTGAACAGCCGGATATCGTCGCCGACCGCGTTCGCCGGCCAGAAGCCGATGACGGCGCGCGGGTTGAACCACTTCTCGTCGATGATCTTCTTCAGCATGGCCTGCGCGTCGGCCCACAGCGCGCGAGCCGCCTCGCCCTGCTTTTCGTCTTCGAGAATTGCCGGGAACCGCCCACGCAGCTCCCAGGTCTGGAAGAACGGCGTCCAGTCGATGTACTTGGCGATCTCGGCAAGATCGTAGCCGTCGAATACCTTGGTGCCGAGGAAGCTCGGCTTTGTCGGCTTGTAGGCCGCCCAGTCGACCGCAGCGGCATTTTCACGGGCACGTGCCAGCGGCAGGCGCACCTTCTCCGCCTCGCTGCGGGCGTGCGCTGCAGCGACCTTCGCATATTCGGCGCGGATGTCGGCCACATAACCGTCGCGACCTTCAGGTGACAACAGCGAGGAAACGACGCCGACCGCGCGGCTGGCATCCGTCACATAGACGGTCTGGCCCTTGTTGTAGCCCGGGTGGATCTTGACCGCCGTGTGGACACGGCTGGTCGTCGCGCCACCGATCAAGAGCGGCAGGTCCAGTCCCTGACGTTCCATTTCAGCGGCGACATGCACCATTTCGTCGAGCGACGGGGTAATCAGGCCGGAGAGGCCGATGACATCCACCTGCTCGGCGACGGCAGTCTCGAGGATCTTCGTTGCCGGCACCATGACACCGAGATCGATGATCTCGTAATTGTTGCAGGCGAGAACGACACCGACGATGTTCTTGCCGATATCGTGGACGTCGCCCTTCACGGTCGCCATCAGGATCTTGCCGGCAGCCTTGCGCTCGTCGCCGCCGTTCAGTCGCTTCTCCTCTTCCATGTAGGGAAGGAGTACCGCGACCGCCTGTTTCATCACGCGCGCCGACTTGACGACCTGCGGCAGGAACATCTTGCCGGAGCCGAAGAGATCGCCGACCACGTTCATGCCGGCCATCAGCGGGCCCTCGATGACATGCAACGGCCGCTCCGCTTGCTGACGGGCTTCCTCGGTGTCGGCTTCGATATATTCGGTGATACCGTTGACCAGCGCATGCTCCAGCCGCTTTGCGACCGGCCATTCGCGCCAGGTGAGATCCTGCACCTTCGCTTCCCGGGTGCCGGCACCACGATAACGCTCTGCCACTTCAAGCAGCCGCTCGGTCGCGTCGGCGCGGCGGTTCAGCACGACGTCTTCGCAGGCTTCGCGCAGCTCCGGGTCGATATTGTCATAGACCGCCAGCTGACCGGCATTGACGATGCCCATGTCCATCCCCGCCTGGATGGCGTGGTAAAGGAACACGGCGTGCATCGCCTCGCGCACCGGCTCGTTGCCACGGAACGAGAAGGACAGGTTCGAGACGCCGCCCGAAATATGCACCAGCGGCATCGTCTTACGGATCGTCCGCGTCGCCTCGATGAAGTCGACGCCATAGTTGTTATGCTCCTCGATGCCGGTCGCGACAGCAAAGACGTTCGGATCGAAGATGATGTCCTCAGACGGGAAGCCCGCCTTTTCAGTCAGGATCTTGTAGGCGCGCGTGCAGATCTCGACCTTGCGCTCGTAGCTGTCTGCCTGCCCCGTCTCATCGAAGGCCATGACCACGACGGCCGCGCCATAAGCGTGCAGCAGCTTCGCCTGCGCCAGGAAGTTCTCTTCGCCTTCCTTGAGCGAGATCGAGTTGACGATCGGCTTACCCTGGACACGCTTCAGGCCGGACTCGATGATCGAGAACTTCGAGGAGTCGATCATCACAGGCACGCGAGCGATATCCGGTTCGGCGGCGATCAGGTTCAGAAACTCGATCATCGCCTTTTCGGAATCGATCAAGCCCTCGTCCATGTTGATGTCGATGATCTGCGCGCCGTTTTCAACTTGGTCGCGTGCCACATCGAGCGCTGCCGTGTAGTCGGCATTGGTGATCAGCTTGCGGAACTTGGCGGAACCCGTGACGTTGGTGCGCTCACCGACGTTGACGAAGGGAATGTCCTTGGTCAGCTCGAACGGTTCGAGACCCGACAGCGACATGAAGGGGCGATGCTCGGGAATCGGGCGCGGCTTGTACTTCGCCACCACCTCAGCGATCGCCTTGATATGTTCAGGCGTCGAGCCGCAGCAGCCGCCAACGATGTTGACGAGGCCTTCGCGTGCAAACTCGTCGATCTGCGCCGCCATCAGTTCCGGCGTCTCGTCATACTGGCCGAACTCGTTCGGCAGGCCAGCATTCGGATAGGCGCAGATGAAGGTATCGGCAACGCCCGACAGCTCCTGCAAGTGCGGACGCATGGCGTTGGCGCCGAGTGCGCAATTCAGGCCGATCGTAAACGGGTTGGCGTGCCGCACCGAGTTCCAGAACGCCGACGGCGTCTGGCCGGACAGGGTACGGCCAGAAAGATCGGTGATCGTGCCCGAGATCATGACCGGCAGGCGGATGCCCTTCGCCTCGAAGCGCTCCTCGCAGGCAAAGATCGCGGCCTTCGCATTCAAGGTGTCGAAGATCGTCTCGATGAGGATGATATCGGCGCCACCATCGATCAGGCCGTCGATCTGCTCGCCATAAGCGATGCGCAGGTCGTCGAAGCTGACGGCGCGGAAGCCCGGATTGTTGACGTCGGGCGAAATCGACGCGGTGCGGTTCGTCGGGCCGATGGCACCGGCGACGAAACGACGACGGCCGTCCTCGCGCTCAGCACGGATCGCGGCGCGGCGCACGATCTCGGCGCCCTCCTTGTTAAGCGCATAGACTTCGCCTTCCATCGCATAGTCGGCCTGTGCGATGCGGGTCGACGAAAAGGTGTTGGTCTCCAGAATATCGGCGCCGGCCTTTGCGTATTTGTAATGGATCTCTTCGATCGCATCCGGCTGCGTCAGGATCAGCAGGTCGTTGTTGCCCTTCTGATGGCAGGCACAACCGATGAAGCGATCACCACGAAAATGGTCTTCGTCGAAGCCAAGCCCCTGGATCTGCGTGCCCATGGCGCCGTCAAGAACGAGGATACGCTCACTGGCAGCTTTCTTGAGCGCCGCAAACACTTCGCTACCGTCGCGCTTTGTCCCTTCGGGACTAAACAGAGTATCAAACACGGGCGGACTCCTTGACGTCGTTACAGGCCAATTGGTCAAATCACATAAAGATATCTTTATGTCAATATATGCCCATCATGTGGCGCCTTTGCGGCGCTGGGCAGATGACAGACTCGGGCGACCCCTATATAGGCGGTTACGAAGGCTTTGTGCACGAAATTGGAGGAGTATCATGGTACTAGCAATCGGCGACGCCGCGCTTGGAAACTGGACCACCCGCGCCTACCACCGCAATTGGCTTCTCGCACAGGCAAACGGCCTTTTCGATTTCTTCCAGCACAACTCCGTCAACCCGAAAGGCGGCTTCTTCGATCTCGACGATGCCGGCAAACCGCTCAATGCCGCCGGTCAGGTCCGTCCGATCCACATAGCCTCACGCGCCGTTCATTGCTTTGCGATCGGCACGCTGCTCGGCCGTCCCGGCGCCTCCGACGTCGTGGATCATGGCATGCAGTACATCTGGAACCATCACCGTGACACCAAGAACGGCGGTTACTTCTGGTCGCTCGATGACAAGGGCCCCGTCGATTCAAACAAGCAGGGTTATGGCCACGCCTTCGTCCTGCTCGCAGCGTCCTCCGCCAAGACGGTCGGCCATCCGCTTGCCGACGGCATGCTTGCCGATATTGCCGAGGTCCTGAATACCAAGTTCTGGGAAGCCAAGCACGGCGCCATTGCCGAAGAGTTCACCGCCGACTGGCAGGCTCTCGACGGCGGCAACTACCGTGGCCAGAACTCCAACATGCATTTGACCGAAGCGCTGATGGCGGCCTTCGAGGCAACCGGCGACCGCGACTATCTCGCCAAGGCTGAAAGCATTGCTGATCTCGTCATTCGTCGAGCCGCCGGCTCCGTCGGTTGGCGCGTTGCCGAGCACTTCACCACCGATTGGGGCCTCGACAAGGATTACTATCATCCGAACGAAATGTTCCGCCCGGCAGGCACTACTCCTGGTCATTGGCTGGAGTGGGCGCGCCTCCTTCTCCAACTCTGGGTGCTTGGCGGCAAGAAGCAGGAGTGGATGCCAGATGCGGCGAAGAGCCTGTTCTCGCAGTCGATCGCCCTCGGTTGGGACGACGACAAGGGCGGCTTCTTCTATACACTCGACTGGGAAGACAAGCCGGCCAAGCGCAACAAGCTGTGGTGGCCGGCCTGCGAGGGCGCTGCCGCCGCGCACTTCCTCAATGAGCACCTGCCAAGCGACTACCACGAGGAATATTACCGCAGGATCTGGAACGTGATCGAACGCGCCTTCATCGACCACAAGAATGGCGGTTGGCACGAGGAGCTGACGGAAAATCTGGTACCCTCACACAGCCTGTTCCCCGGCAAGGGCGACATCTACCACGCCCTGCAGGCCTGCCTGATCCCCCTCTTTCCCGCAACGGGAAGCCTAACCAAGGTCATTCCCGAGGCGGGCGGCAAGATCTGATATAGAGCGAGCGCCGCTTCAGTGGCGCTCGATCATCAAGTGGCGTCGCGTCGACGCCATAACTTGAGCGGAGACCCGGCACAGCGGCGCAAAGTACGTCGTTGGAATGGCTGTGCGATAGAGAAGCGCGAGGTTTTGTTATGACGCGGGTTCCAAAGGCTAACTGGGCGGGAAGCTTTCACTATGGCTTTCGAGACTGCCTCTATCCGTCTTCGGTGGAAGCGGTCCGCGAAGTCGTGATGCGAGCGCCAAAGATAAAGACGGTGGGGTCAAGCCACTCATTCAATGCGATCGCCGATGGCGAAGTTGCCCTGTCGCTTGCCGATGTGCCAATCGACCCCGTCATCGAAGGCGATGGGAGACAGGTTTCCGTTGGCGGTCATTGCACCTATGGCGAGCTTGCGTTTTTGCTCCATGGCCATGGTCTTGCCGTACACAATCTAGCCTCCCTACCCCACATCTCCATTGCTGGCGCGATTGCCACGGCAACGCATGGCTCAGGCGACCGGAACGGCAATCTGGCGACAGCGGTCTCGGGATTGGAAATCGTCTCAGGCGACGGCCGCCTCGTGAAGGTGACCCGCGGCGATGCCGATTTCGCGGGCATGGTGGTGCATTTGGGCGCGCTTGGCGTCGTAACGCGCGTGACGCTTGACGTTCAGCCGGAGTTTCAGGTCGCACAGTGCGTCTACGAAGGATTGGCCTGGGACAAGCTTTTGGCCAACCTCGATGAGATAATGGCCTTGGGCTACAGCGTCAGCGTGTTCACGCAATGGGGTCAACAAGCAGGATCGATTTGGGTCAAGAGAACTGCGTCCGCCGAGGACTGGCCGGCCGACATCCACGGCGCAACACGCGCGATGGTCAACAGGCACCCCATAAGCGAATTGGACGCGCAAAACTCCACGGATCAGTTGGGGCAATATGGCCGCTGGTCCGACAGGCTCCCGCACTTCAAGATGGGCTTCACGCCCAGCAATGGCGAAGAGATACAGTCCGAGTTCCACCTTCCACGCAAACACGGCGCGGCAGCGATCGAAGCGCTGCTGTCGATCCGCGATAAATTTGCCCACTTGGTGCAAGCGGGCGAACTCCGGACTGTCGCGGCGGACGAGCTATGGCTCAGTCCTCAGTATCACCGCGATACGCTGTCGTTCCACTTTACCTGGGTTCGGGATCAGGAGGCCGTGAATGCGGCCGTGGGGCATATCGAGCAGGCACTCTCGCCCTTCGCAGCCCTGCCGCATTGGGGCAAGGTCTTTACGGAGCGCAACATCGGCGCCAAATATGAAAAGCTTGCCGAGTTTGTCCGTCTTCGCGACAGGATGGATCCGGAACGGAGGTTCTCTAACCCGTGGTTGGAAGACGTTGTCTTCGGCTCGAACTGAGCGGCTGCCGTTGATGGGGGCTTCGCATACCTCGATTGGGTCCAACTGAAGCCGTCCTCCCCATCCGATCGCTCGCAGCGTAAACCTGGCGTGCCAAGACACGCCAGGTGAAACAGCAATCACGCCAGGCGAAGGGCGTCGATGTCTTTCGCCAGCATCAATGCCAGCGCCTCGACCGCAAGATTGTGGTCGTCTCGCTGCGGCAAGCCGGATACGGTGACCGCGCCAATGCAGCCGGTGCCCTTCACATTGATCGGAAAGCTGCCGCCATGCGGCGCATAGTCGGCATCCGAAAGACCATTGTCGGCAACCGTCTTGCCCTTCTCCTTAAGATCGAGACCGATCGCGTAGCTGCTCTTGAAGTAGCGCAGCACCAGATTGCGCTTGCGCCGCACCCACTGGACGTTGTCGGGCGTGACACCGGGCAGTGCCGCATAGAAGACGGGCATCGAATGCAGCGTAATGTCGATCGCGATCCCGAGGCCGCGCTCGGTTCCAAGTTCCTGCAGGAGCCTGCCGAGCTGCCATGCTGTCGTGAGATCGAAGGTGTCGAAACTCAGCACCTTCTCCTGTTCTGCAATCCGCTTAAGGTCGTCGTCCGGCATGGTCACGTGTGCTTCCTCTCCTGCAATGCTTTTGTTTGAACAAATGCAAGCGGAGGTGAAAAGTAAAGCGGAATCGTGGCGCTGCCCGGAAGCTTACAATTGGGGCGTCAGCATTTCGAAACGGTCACGGATCGTCGAACAGGTATCGCCGTCACAGGTCAGCCTGCTGCCCGCATCGGCGCAAAAACACTCATCGCGCCTGTAAAGGGCTTGGCCAGCGGCGACGCGTAGGAGCCGCGCTTGCTGGTCGACAGCCCAAGTGACACCAGCGCTTCCGCCTGCTTCACCGCCGCGGCTACGCCGTCGACAACGGGCACGCCGTAGATATCCTGCAGCTCGCGAGCCAGATCAGTCATCCCGGAGCAACCAAGCACGATCGCTTCGGCGCCATCCTCAGCAAGAGCACGCTCGATCTCGGCCCGGAGCTTGCCGATAGCACCCGAGGCGGGATCTTCGAGCTGAAGAACCGGAATATCGGAGGCGCGCACCTTCGCGCGGCCTCCCATGCCGTAGCGCCGCACGAGGTTGTCGATCAGGACGCGCGAACGCTCCAGCGTCGTCACGACGGTAAATCGCTGCGCCAGGAAGCCTGCGGTGGCGACCGCAGATTCGCAGAGCCCAAGCACCGGCACGTCGGCAAAGCTGCGCGCCGCATCTAGTCCCGTGTCGTCGAAGCAGGCGATGATGGCGGCATCGTATTCGCCAGCCCGCTCCTTGAGTTCGCTGAGAAGTCCCGGGATTGCGAGCGCTCCGTCATAATGTCCTTCGATCGATACCGGCCCCATGCGTGAGGTGGCGGCAATGATGGCGGTGCCGGACGCCGCGACCGCGCAGGCAGCAAAGGCGGCCTTGTCGGTCATGGTTTCAGTCGTATTGGGATTGACCAGAAGAATGCGCATTAGGGGTTAGCTTACCTTTGCCTGGCGCCGACGCAGCATGAGCATGATGCCGAGCGCGACGAGGATGATGGTGAAGGAAAACAACGTCGTGACCGTGCCGAGCGCATAGAGCACCGGCGTGGTGACGTTGGTGGTCATGCCGTAGATTTCGAGCGGCAACGTGTTGTAACTTCCTGACGTCATCAGCGTGCGGGCGAACTCGTCGTAAGAGAGCGTGAACCCGAACAGGCCGACACCGATCAGGCTGGGGGCAATCATCGGCAACACGACATGACGAAAGGTCTGCCACGAATTCGCGCCAAGATCGCGCGCAGCTTCTTCGTAGGCTGGCGAAAACCGGTTGAAGACGGCAAACATGATCAGCACGCCAAAGGGCAGCGTCCATGTCAGGTGCGCGCCGAAGGCGGACGAGTACCAGGCAGGCTTAAGGCCGCCCTGCTGGAAGACCACGCCGATCCCGAGCGAAATGATGATCGACGGAACCACCAGGCTCGCGACCGTTGCGTAGAAAAGCACGGTCGCGCCCCGGAAGCGGCGGCGGAACGCCAGGCCGGCCAACAGCGAGACGACTACGGTGACCACCATCACCATCAGCCCGAGCGTGAACGAGCGGCGGAAGGATGCGCCGAAATCCCCGACTGCCTGCTTCTCGAAGAGATTGTAGAACCAGTGAACGGAAACGCCATTCAGCGGGAATGTTAGGCCCCCGTCTGGCCCCTGGAAGGACAGGATCAGGACCGCCGAGAGTGGTCCGTAGAGGAACAGCACGAAGACAAAGAAGAAGGCAGCGAGCACGTAGAATTCAAAGGTGCGCTTCTCGTGGTTCATCTCAAAGCTCCTTCCGAATATCGACGACGCGCAGGATGGCGGCGACCATCATCAGGACAACGATCAGAAGCACGACGGCATTCGCGGCAGCGGCCGGATACTGCAGCAGCGACATCTGGTTCTTCATCATCAGCGCGACCGAAGCGCTCTGGCCACCGGACATGACCTGCACGGTCGAAAAGTCGGCCATGACGAGGGTGACGACGAAGATCGAACCGATCGCGATACCGGGCTTTGCCAGCGGCAACACGACATTCCAGAGGATCTGCCAGCCCGTGGCCCCGGCGTCTCGCGCCGCCTCGAACAGCGACCGGTCGATGCGCATCAGCGTGTTGAAGATCGGCGTCACCATGAAGAGTGTGTAGAGATGCACCATGGCGAGAACCACGGCGAAATCGGAATAGAGCAGCCATTCGATCGGCTGCGGCACGATGCCCATCTGCACCAGCGCGGAGTTGACCAGACCGTTGCGGCCGAGCACCGGGATCCACGAGATCATGCGGATGATGTTGGAGGTCATGAACGGCACTGTGCAGACCAGAAACAGGATCATCTGCGTCGACGTGCGCCGGATATGAAAGGCGAGGAAATAGGCGACCCAGAAGCCGATGAAGAGTGTCAGGCTCCAGACGATCACCGTGAATTTCAATGTGTTGAGATAGGTCTTCCAGGTGACCCATGAACCGAGCGTGTCGGTGTAGTTCATGGTCAGGAAATCAGGGTAGAGACCGGCGAAGTCGTAGTCCCAGAAACTAACGACGGCGATCATGGCGATCGGCAGGATGAAGAAGAAACCGAGAATGAGGATTAGCGGCGTCGCCTGCAGATAAGAGGCTGCCCATGTCGGCCATCCGATCCGTCGGCGGCTTGTCTGTTCCGATTGGTGCTCGGCCTGCGAAGACGCGATCGTCGCCATGTTTCCGGTCTCTCCGTTATAGACGCCCTCCCCCCCAAAGGAACTGGGGAGAGGGCCTGGCAGAAGCGGTTGCCTTAGGCAGCGATGAACTCGTTCCAGCGGCGAACCATGTAGCGGTCTTCGTCCATGACGGAGTTCCAGCACGCCACATGACCCATGCGCTCTTCAAACGAACCACCGTCGCGAACGGCGCCGGCCTTCTCCATGACCTTGCCCTCAGGCGAGAGGATATCGCCCTGGGCGGCCTTGCCTTCGATCCAGTAGCCCCACTCGTCAGCCGTCATGAAGTTCTTGGCGGTGTCCATGCAGGCCGAGTAGTAGCCCTGGCGGTTGAGGTAGCCGCCGACCCAGCCCGACGTGTACCAGTTGATGTATTCATAGGCCGCGTCGAGCTGCGCGCCCTTGAGGTGCGAGGCAAGGCCGAGACCGCCGCCCCACGAGCGGTAGCCTTCCTTGAGCGGCTGATACTTGCAGGCGATGCCCTTGGAGCGGACGGCCGCGACAGCCGGCGACCACATGGACTGGATGACGACTTCGCCGGAGGCCATCAGGTTGACCGACTCGTCGAAGCTCTTCCAGAAGGCGCGGAACTGGCCGTCCTGCTTGGCCTTGATAAGGAACTCGATCGTCTTGTCGATCTCTTCCTTGGTCATGTTGCCCTTGTCGGCGTATTTGATGTTGCCGAGCGCTTCCATGATCATCGCGGCATCCATGATGCCGATCGACGGAATGTTGAGGATCGATGTCTTGCCCTTGAACTTTGGGTCCATGATATCGGCCCAAGTGGTGATATCGCGACCGACGAGATCCGGACGAATGCCGAGCGTATCGGCATTGTAGATCGTCGGCATCATGGTGAAGAGCTCGGTTTCGCCCTTGGCGAAGGTCTTGGCGTCCGCGCTCTCGACATAGCCGACCGTGTGCGGCGCCGTGCCCTGCGCGATGACGCTGTCCGGCTTCAGCTTGCCGTTCTTGAACAACGGAACGACCTTGTCGTAGTACTTCAGCTTCTTCACATCCATCGGCTGGATGACGCCGGTCGGGTAAACCTTCTTCAGGATCCAGTACTCGATGTCGGCGATGTCATAGCTGTCAGGCTGCGTCACGGCGCGCTGGGCGGCGGCGTCGGAATCGGTCGCCGTCATCTCCAGCGTGATGCCGAGGTCCTTCTTGCACTGCTCGGCAATGGCGTTAATGTTGGAAACACCGGTGCCGAACTGGCGTAGCGTGATGTTGGACTGCGCCCAGATCGTCGGGAAGCCGGTGATGAGGCCCGAGCCTGCAGCAGCGCCGAGCGCGGCGGCGCCAGTTTTCAGCAGGCTGCGGCGGGAAATCCCGACCTCAGTCTTCGTCGTCTTCTTTTCAGTTGTCATGTCAGTTCCCCTTCTTTTTGCTGGTGAGGTTCATGCACGGCCGAGGAGGACCGCGTCCTCCAGAGCCCATCTCAGAGACACCGCATCGCCGACCGATACGGGTTTGGCGAAATAATCGCCGTCACTCGCGATAACAGTGAAGTCGTCACTGCCCGCGCCGGCCACCGTGAGCTTCACCGAGGCGCCGCGATATTCGATATTGGAGACGACACCGTTGAAGCCGAGCGTCTTGTCGGAAGCCTTTTCGAGGCGCACACGATCCGTGCGGACGCCGATATCGACGCTCTCGCCGGCATGCTTGCCGTTGCCGCGCACCGAGAAGGTCTGCCCTTCCGGAACCTCGAGCGTAGTGACACCGCCATTTGAAGACACAACGCGGCCGGAAAGAACATTGTGATCGCCCATGAAGCGAGCGACGAAGGCGGTGGCCGGCTCCTCGAAGACCTTGCGCGGCGTTGCCGCCTGCTCGATCTTGCCGTCGTTCATGATGACGATGATATCGGCGAGCGCCATCGCCTCTTCCTGGCTGTGCGTCACGTGCACAAAGGTGATGCCGAGACTCTTCTGCAGCTTCTTCAGCTCCGCACGCATGCGGATCTTCAGGAAGGGATCGAGGGCTGAGAGCGGTTCATCGAGCAGCAGCGCTTCGGGATCTGTGATCAGCGCGCGCGCCAGCGCCACACGCTGTTGCTGGCCGCCAGAGAGCTGTGCCGGTCGCCTCGTCGCATAGGCGTCCATCTGCATCAGCTTCAACATGTCAAGCGCCTTGGCGCGCCGGTCCTCCTTCTCGACGCCCTTCATTTTCAGGCTGAAGGCGACGTTGTCGATGAGATCAAGATGCGGGAAGAGCGCATAGGACTGGAACATCATTGCGGTACCGCGCTTGGCCGGCGGAAAATCGGTGACGACGGTATTCCCGAGCCTGATATCGCCTGAGGAAATGCTTTCGTGCCCGGCGATCATGCGCAGCGTCGAGGTCTTGCCGCAGCCGGAAGGCCCGAGAAAGCAGCAGTAGGAGCCGGCCGGAATCTTCAGGCTGATGGAATGGACCGCCGTCGTGGCGCCATACACCTTGGAAACGGATACGATATCGATCTCTGCGGCTTTCGACATTGGTCTTCCCCTGTTTGAGAAAGACAATGCATCTGCCGTGCCAGTTTCTTTTGCGGCGCACAAAACGTCCGGAAATCAAAGACTTCCGATCGATGCAACGCCATATATCAAAATTCAGGCAGCGGCGTCACATGCACACAAAATAGGCCATCGTCTGCAATTCGTGCAAAATATCGTATACAATTTAGCCTTCACTTTGCGCGCAAATTCCGTTTAACTTTTACGGGAAACGCAGATATCATTTCCCGATCAAAAGGTATTTGTGTTCATGAAGCCCACCGCAACGGCCCTGCAGACTGCAGAGGATCCAGCCGATACAGGCACACAAAAAATCCGCGACGCGATCCGCGATGCGATCGTCGAGCGGCGTCTGTCACCGGGAACGAAGCTGTCTGAAAGCGATGTCGGCAACTTGTTCAATGTCAGTCGCACGCTTGCGCGCGCCGCCTTGCAGGCTCTTTCCTATGAAGGTCTGGTCAGCGTCGAAAAGAATCGTGGCGCCTTCGTCGCCTACCCCTCGCCCGATGAGGCGCGCCAGATCTTTGCCGCCCGCCGTCTCGTGGAGCCAGGGATCTTGCGGGAGGCCGCGGCCAGAATCACGCCTTCGCAAATCCAGCATCTGAGGCAATTGCTGCTCGAGGAAGGCCGCCTGATGGGCGAGCGCGGCCAGACGGCCCGGCGTGCCGAGATCAAGGCATCAGGCGACTTCCATCTGACGCTTGCTGCCATATCCGGCAACGCCATCATGCAGCGTTTCATGGATGAGCTTGTTGCCCGCTCATCGCTGGTGATCGCCCTCTACGGCCAATCGACCATATCGAGTTGCGGCCATTCCGAGCACGGCGACATCCTCGTCGCGATCGAGCGGAGCGATCTCGACGAGGCATGCAGGCTGATGCTGCACCACATTGCGCATATCGAGGCCGATCTCGACCTGCGCGAACGCAAGAGCGTCGGCCTCAAGGAAGCCTTCGAACCATAGCAAGTTTTATACGGGAAGCGGGATTGCGGCCCTACGACCGCAATCCAACCGTTCAGTTGCCGGAGCGGCGCTCGGCTGGCTGTTCTGCAACGGCGACAATGTCAGCCGTGCCATTGGCAAGCAGACGCTTGCGGACGAGGACGCCCATGACGCGGGCAGCCGTCGAAAAACTCATCTGGTCGAGCGGTCCTTCGCCCTCCCAGGGTTTGGTAAGCCGTTCTGTGACGGCTCCGACGATGTTCATCGGAACGATGTCGTCGCAGTGGCGCATCGCCTCGAAGACCTGGCTGATGGGAACAACACGTCCCTCGAAAGTGACAATCGGCTCGGTGAGCTCCGTATCCCACTCTTCGAAGGCGTAGAGTGCTTCGCGGAAGAGTTCCTGAAGGGTGAACGGGGCATGTCCATCGTGAAGCGGCGGCAAGGCATTCGTCATGTCTGTCTCCTCTTTGGGGGCTAGTGCCATTCCTCCTCTTCGGCCGGCAGAGCTCGGGAAACAGAACTCAAGATTCCCCTGCGAGGCCGAAAACACGATCGATGTTATAGTGTAATATACGCGTGATAAAGCCCTTTATCGGCGTATCGGCTCCACCGCGCCCGACAAGAAACAAACAGGCCATTGATATTGCAGAGAATATCAACGGCCACCCGGCGTCAAAATTAGAGATTTCTGAACTGTTGGAGGATCACTGCGTGATCGAGAACGTCATGTTGACGGTGATGTTGTAGCTGGTTTCACCGCCCTGGACCGGGACGGCTGAGTCTGCCGCGGCCTTCATCATGGCGGCCCGAGCGACCGGCACCGGCTGTGGACGCGGCGACGTCTCGCTGATCTCGATCACGCGCCCGAGCTTCACGTCAGCTGCCCCGGCCAGCGTCTTCGCCTTCTCGATGGCATTGGCGACGGCATTCTTGCGAGCCTCCTCCATCACCTTTTCCGGCTTGTCGTTGGTGAATTGAATGTCGCCACCCTGATTGACACCGAGCGTGACGGCTTCGTCGAGGATGGCGCCCAGCTTGGACAGGTCGCGGACGCGCACGCTCAGGGAGTTGGAGACCTGGTAAGCGACCAACTGCGGCTGCTGTGGCTGACCATCGTTGGATTGCGGGTAGGTGAATTGCGGCTGCACTGAAAAGCCCGACGTCTGGAGATCGCGCTCGGCGATGCCTGCCTTTTTCAGCGCCGCCAGGACATCAGTCATCGACTTGTTGTTTTCGTCGAGCGCTTCGCGTGCGGTCTTTGCCTGCTTCACGACGGAAAGGTTGAGCACCGCCATGTCGGGCGCGACGCTCGCCTGTCCCTCGCCACTGACGGAGATCACGGCCTCGCGCGGCTGCGAATCAGCAGCCAGTGTCGGCAACGCGATGGTGGCGATCGGAAGGCCAAGCAAAAGGCTGAAGGCAATGGTTCTGGTGTTCGGCAGCACGGTGTTTAACTCCCTGATTGTGAAGTCTCGATTGCCGTCTTGCCGATTGATTGTGAAGCTATTGCGGCAGTCCCTTGTGAGCGCTCAAGAATTGCGTTAGAGCGAAACCCGTTCCGGGGAACCATTGCGCCGGACACGGCAGCCATGCTGTCGCCGGGCCTGTAGCTCAATGGTTAGAGCCGGCGGCTCATAACCGCTTGGTTGGGGGTTCGAGTCCCTCCGGGCCCACCAGTTCTTTCTTGTCCAGCCCGGAGACATAGGTAACAAAACGTACCTACCACATGGGTGACAACCTCGTGCCGAACGGGTTGCCGATGGTTTGCAAGGTCCTCTGCTCGAGGTCGATATATCCGAGATCATAGTGCATGAAGCTGACGAGCCAAATGCCGTCGTCGACCTCCTTGATTCCCAGTTTCTGTCCGGCCGGCACGGTCGAGATGTTGATCGTCTTGCGGTAGATGCAGATGCGGCCGCAATGGGTCACCAGCGCGTCACGGTCGTGGAACGGATAATCGATCTCCGGCAGCCCGTTATATCGGCGCGCCGATGGCGTGTAGAGATCGAGCGGCACCTTCATCGCCAGGGCTTCATGCGGCCGCTCGGTATTGAATTCGCTGACGAACGCATCGAAGCGGGCCTGTTGCTGCAGGATATTTCTGCCAGGTGGCCTGGTCGCCTCTTTCTTCAGCGTCAGGTGCATGCGCTCATGCCGGCCATTCTCTTGCGGATGGCCCGGCCTGATGCGCTCGAGCGCGATGCCGAGCCGCAGCCACCAGACTGACAGCTTCGACAGATCGTAGGGGCCGTTGGGCTTGGCGAACGGCAGGCCGTTGTCACTGCGGATCGCGCTTGGCAGGCCATGTTCGGCAAACAATCGGCGGAACGCCTCGAACAACCCCCACCTCCTTTGTCGATTCGAAGGCTTCACAGGCAAGCAGGTAGCATGACGCCTGGTCGGTGACCGTCAGCGGGTAACAGTAGCGGCCATCGCCGAGTTTGAACTCGCCCTTGAAGTCGGCGCACCACAGGTCGTTCGGCGAAAGGGCCCGTGATAAGGACGTTCCTTCTGCCCGATAAGGGTGCCGCTGGCGGGCATGAGCGACCAGCCCGTGCCGGTCAAGCACCGCTCTTCGACGGCACGCGCACATCGCCGGCCAGACACTTCACCAGCAGTTCTCTGATCTTCCTGGCACCCCAATGCGGCTTCTCCTTCTTGAGCCGCACGATCATTGCCTCGACCGGCTCGGGCAACTGGTTGGCGTAACGCACCGGCCGTCGAGACCGATCCGTCAGCGCCTCCAGGCCGTCGTCCTCGTAGCGATTGAAGATTTTGTAGCCGGTCTTGCGCGAGATGCCGAACTCCCGGCACACATCGCTCATGCCTTCGCCCTCCAGCAGGCAGGCGACAAATCGTAGACGTTCCTCCATCACCGAAGTCTCTCTCCACGGCATCAACACCTCCCGCCAAAAGCGAAAAGTGTTACCCATGTCTCCGGTACAAAACGTCACCTATCTCTCAGATCGGGCATCTTCCGATCCCATCCGCCGACATATCTCCCTTCCACAATCGCACACCGTTGGCTTCGATTTCAACGACGTTTCCGAGCCTCGGAGAGCCGAAATTTGATCCTTTTCGGCGCTAGTCCGACGCACCGACTATTGCCATTTTGCAACGCAGCGGCGTTTAGGAGCGCAATATGAGTGGATTCTTATATTAGAGAGGTTGCCACGCCGATGCAGCTGCACATAGGCTCCAGTCTCGAAGGGAGACGGGCCGATGCAATGGATTTCGTGGCACCGACCGATGCTGACATCGAAAATCACCGACCTGATCGATCGCATCCTGGAGTGCTGGTGCGACGAACATGGACATCACACCGGAAGTGTTGAAGCACGCCGAAAGGCAAACAGCTTGCTCCAATGGATCGAACTCGGCGTCACGGATGAACGGGAACTTTCGGACCTGATCCGCGACGACATCGTGATCGGCGCGCAGTAGACTGAACGGCTACCGCAAGGCCAGCATCCGTCGTGCACCAGACCGATGTCTCGTTCTTGCGCGGCTTGGGCTATGCACTACCCTAGCTATCTCTGTGATGATATGCACAATCGCCGCGCGGCTCACTTCATGGACGCGGCCCTTATGCCCAGCTTTGTGACGTCAAACGGACGATGAGATGAGCAAGCTTCTTTTGGCCCTTGCGCCTACTTTGTTGTTGGCGCTGTCAGTTTCTCCTACTGCTCTCGCTGAGACACGCCCGCTCTCAGAGATAACCAAGAAAACCGAAGCCCGAATTCTACGCGACAATCTGAAACCCAATGTCGCGTGCTACAAGGAAATCTTGGAGGACTTTCAAGAGCGGAAGATCAAGAAGGCGGACATATACGTCACCTTCGACGATCCCCAGGTTGAGGGCATTGGGATCGGGATAGCGGAGACTGACGAAAACTACTCTTGCGAAGGTGGCGAGATGAGAGCTTGGGAAGCCGGGAAGTACGAGGTCGTAAAGAAATTCCGTTAGGCACGTTGTCGGCCGGCCTATCGCCGATAGGTTAGCTCCCTTGTTTGTCTGGCTCTTAATCGGGTTGGGCTACAAGCAAGCCAGCCAAAACCCTTTAGCTGACGCAATAAATGGCGAGCGCCCAGGTTGGCACGTTAGTTAAGTTCATGAGGGTTTTGATGCTCGACCCGCCGTGTTCTTGGCTTCGGCTAAAGAAGGGCGCGCAAGAGTGATCGCGGTTTTCCGCTCACCGTCTGGTGTCTGGGTTTACCGTTGGGCGGCCTTCTTCGAAGCTTGTCAGTATCAACTGGGGAAGACAATGCCGTCAAAAAGCTTCCTTGACGTCCTGATCGTCCCTGCGCCCTTCACTCTGCCGTCTGGGCCTATATCGAGGAACACCTCCATGTGCCGGTTGGGTGCTCAATCACGTAGCGGCCGTCGCTGGGCGCTTCGACAAGGCCGTGTGCGGGAGAACCGACGAGGCGAGTGGGTACCTAAGCACAATCTCGTGCTGCGTGGCGTCATCGGGGTCTTCCCTCCTGCCCACCAGTCTCAAATGCCATCAGGCCGGGTCAAGCAGGAAGCTCTTGCCTCACACGGGAGAGCCGAGAGGTCAGCCTACCCGTTGGTGATCCTCTCGAGCCCTCGGGGAGCCCGAAGGCGCCCTTGCGTGTCCTTTTTGGCGGAAGGACGAGAACAACTTAGACAGAGCATGCCCGCTTGGAAAGTTGGACCAAGGTCCGATCGGAAGGAGGGAGGCTGCAGGAGGGTTGGTCCGCGACATCCTAAAGCCTCCCTCATCCTTCGGGGCAGAAGGACAAGGGTCAGTTAGCGCTGGCCCAGTGCTTGGGTAGTTGGACTTAGGTCTGACGAATTCGCCGCCATCTTGCGAATCGAATCGGCAGTGCCGCGCGTCGGTCACACCCGGCGCACCGAAGCCCTTGAAAGTAGAGGGAGATTATAGCCAGATACCAAGTCCTATTGGTAATCCGGGCCAAGCGCGCCACCTTCACTCAATGCCGCGTTCGCCGCCGTTCCGCCGTCTTACCTAGCCGGCAGCGGAACCTAGCGACGACAACGACGTTTCGTGCTCACTGTGGATCAGAGAACGACTCATAAATCGCAACCCCGCAACGAACCGGCGACGTCGCAACTTAATGGGGCGTCGACTGCCGACGGCTTGGTTTTCATAGCGAGCCTGGAGACCGGCATCAGCAGGCAGGCGGGCAAAAAGGGATTTGTCTATTACGACGCCGGTGGCATCCGTATCACGGAGCCATCGGAGCTCGATCGCATCTCCGCGCTTGCCATTCCCCCGGCCTATACCGAGGTCCTGATTTCTGCCGACCCCCATTCCCACCTGCAGGCCACTGGCCGCGACGCTCGCGGCCGCAAGCAATACCGCTACCATCCCAAATGGACTGCCGAGCGGGAAAAGAGCAAATTCGAGCGGCTTGCCGACTTCGGCTCGGCGCTTCCCGCGATCCGGAAGAAGGTGGATTCAGACCTCCGGCGCCGGGCACCCAACATCGACAAGGCGCTCGCAACAATCGTCTGGCTGCTCGATAACCTCTTCATCCGCGTCGGCAATGCGAGCTACGCCGCGGAGAACGCGTCCTATGGCCTGACGACGCTGCGCAACAAGCATGTGAAAATATCAGGGTCGAGCATTCACTTCCGCTTCAAGGGCAAGTCAGGAAAGGAATGGCGCCTCAGTCATAGCGACCGTCGCATCACGCGCGCCGTGCAGATGCTCCAGGAGCTGCCCGGGCAACAGCTTTTCCAGTACATCGATGACGATGGTGTCTGCCACCCCATCCAATCACAGGACGTCAACAGCTACATACGGCAAGCATCCGGAGCCGATTTCACGTCCCGCCAATTCCGCACTTGGGGAGCAACGCAAATGGCTGCGACCGGGCTGGCTTCGCTTGAACCACACGAAAGCCAGCGAGGGCGCGCCCGGCAGGTGAATGAAGTCATCGACGCAATTGCCGCGCGCCTGGTCAACACGCGCGCAGTATGCCGGTCGTCCTATATCCATCCAAAGATATTCGAAAGCTTTGAGACCGGCGACCTTGCCAGTCTCGCCACCGCCCGACCGAGCCGAAGCGTGCGACTGCTGCGCTGGATGAATCAGGAGGAGATCGCCGTGCTCCGCTGGCTCAAGGCGCTCAATGGGCACTGACTCTATCTGTCCGCGCGCAATGGAACCAAACGGCTGCTCACACCGTTATGGAGGATTGCCGCGAATGCGGCCACGGGAGATGGCGCCAGGGCGCCAGGGCGCGAATGGCACGTCAGACGTATTGGAAGGGTTATCTCAAACTGTCACTCGTCACGGCTGCAGTGTCCCTGACACCGGCGACGACGGACAGCAACCAGCTTCGATTTCACGTCCTGAACCGAAAGACGAAGAACCGCGTCGAAAGCCGCTACGTCGACGGCGTCACCCACAAGCCGATCGCCGACAAGGATCAGGCCCGAGGTTATCCGCGTGGCGAGGACGACTATGTGATCCTCGAGGACAAGGAACTCGATGGAGTCGGGCTCGAAAGCACGAAGACGATCGACATCGACACTTTCGTGCCGCGCGGCTCGATCGATTGGATCTGGTACGACAAACCACATTTTCTGACGCCTGAGGACAAGGTCGGCACCGAAGCCTTCTGCGTGATCCGCGAATCGATGAAGGCAAACGATGTCGTCGGCGTTGCGCGACTTGTTCTCTACCGACGTGAGCGCGCCGTCCTCCTGGAGCCGCAGGGCAAGGGCATCATCCTCTGGACACTGCATTTCGGCGACGAAGTTCGCCCGCCGGCCGCGACACTGGATAGCCACGGCAAAGTGGATGACACGGTGCTCTCCATGATGAAGAAGCTGGTCAAGGATCGAACGGAGGATTGGCAGCCCGCCATGGTGCAGGATCCGATCCAGAAGCGCTTGCGAGCCATGATCCGTGCGAAGCAGAAGAGCCTTGTCAAAGCCACACCGCCTTCATCCAAGCGGCCGGCATCCAAGCCGACGGGCAATGTCGTCAACATCATGGACGCCCTGAAAAAGAGCCTCGCCAAGGAAACGGGACGCCCGAAATCTCGTTGAGAGACCGCAGCCGCCTCCGCTACTTTCGCTTCTCAAGGGGAACGGCGGCGGCAAAGAAATCCGCCCATGGATCGCTGCGCAAGGCATCGAGACGTGCCGGAGCGTTGTCGACCGTGAAATAGGCCGGACCGATTTCATCGGTCAGTTCGTTCCACTCAAGCGGCATCGAAACAGCAGCGCCGGGCCGCGCACGCGTCGAATAGGCGGCGACGGCCGTGTTGCCGCGACCGTTGCGCAGATAATCGATGAAGATCTTGCCGTTCCGCTTCGCCTTCGTGGCGGTCGCGAGATACTTGTCGGGGTGATCCCTGGACATGCCGTCGGCCAGCGCCTTGGCGAAAGTCTTGACCGGCGCCCAGCCGGCCTTCGGTTTGAGCGGGCTTACGACGTGCAGCCCCTTGCCGCCGGAGGTTTTGACAAAGGCCGCCAGGCCCGCGGCTTCCAAATGCTCCTTCAATTCGTAGGCAGCGGCGATCACCTCGGCCCAGCTAACGTCTTCGGCCGGGTCAAGGTCCATCGTGATCATGTCCGGTCGCTCCCAACTCGCCGTCGTCGCCCCCCAGGGATGGATCTCCAGCACGGCCGATTGGACGAGCGCGACCATCCCGTCGAAGTCGGTGATGCGCAGCAACTTCTCGCCGCCCCTGTCCTTCGGATCGGTGATCTGCTCGATATTGGCGTTCATGCCTTTCCAGGCATGCTTCTGGAAAAACCGCTGATGGCCGGCAATGCCGTCGGGGCAACGCAATAATGCCAATGGCCGCTTGGTCACATAGGGCTCAATGAAGCGCCATACCCGTGCGTAATAGCTGACCAGTCCCTGTTTGGTGATCCCCTCCTCCGGCCAATAGATCCGATCGGGATGGGTGAGCGTGACGCTGGATTGAGGCAGTTCCTGCGCAGTCGTCGTTGTTGCTTCGGGCATAACTTCTTCTGGCGCCTTGTCTTCTCTCAACCCGCGAAACGCGGCGTGCCGCAACTTGTTGTCCGCCGACCATGCCTGAAACTCAACCTCGGCAACAAGCTTCGGTTTCACATAGACCAGCCCGCGACGCTCCTCGGGGGTGAGCTCGTCGTCGAAAGAACTCTCCGTCTGCTCCATCGCCGACAGCGTGTCATAGAGTTCGTGCGCGACATTGACGCTGAAGCCCGTTCCGACCCGGCCAACATGCTCCAGCTTTCCCTTGCGGTAAACGCCCATTGCCAGCGAGCCAATCGCATTGTTCATCGCACTCGAAGGCACATAGCCGCCGATCACCAGCTCCTGCCGTTGCAGGCATTTCGATTTGACCCAGTCGCTGGTACGTCCCGACACGTACTCGCTGTCAGCCAGTTTCGAGATAATGCCTTCGAGCCCGAGCTGGCGCGCGTGTTCCAGCACAACGGCACCCTTCTCGGTAAAATGCTCGCTATAGCGAAGTCGCGCGTCGACGTCGGCGAGCAGGTCCGCGAGCAAGGCCTTGCGATTGGTCAGTGACACTTGCTGCAGGTCGTATCCATCGAGGTAAAGCAGATCGAAGGCATAGAACACGAACCGATCGTGCCGGGCTTTGCTAAGGTCATTCTGCAAGGCCGAAAAGTCCGAGGCGCCGGTTTCACGCTCGACGACGATTTCACCGTCGAGGATCGCGGCCTTCGCCGGCAGTGCCGTGAAGGCCGCGACGATTTCCGGGCCAAATTTGTCGGTCCAGTCAAGCCCGCTGCGGGTCAGCAGAGTGGCTTTGCCCTTCTCAAGCCGAATCTGCAACCGGTACCCATCGAACTTGATCTCGTGAATCCACCCTTCTCCCGACGGAGGCTTGGCCTTGAGCTTGGCAAGTTCAGGCTCGATGAAGGCAGGCAACGCCGCCTTCTCGGCCCCCTTCGGCCACACCTGACGTTTCGGTCTTGCTTGATTCGCTGCGGGCTTTGAAGAGGCGGACTTTAACGCTCCCTTGGGATGGGAGTTCCAGGTGGCGTCAGGGTGCTTCGCCACCTCCTCGATCTTGCGGCCCGTTTTCACCGATTCAGGTCGCTGCTTGAGAATGTCGCCCTTGTGGCTGGCCTCGGCATCATCAGCCTTGATCAGCAACCAGTTTTCCTGGCGTTCACCCGGCTTGCCATGCATGCGGACCAGATGCCAGCGGCCGCTCAGTTTCTCGCCGTCAAGGTCGAATTCGAGATGGCCCTTCTTATAGCCCCTGTGCGGATCGCCATTTGGCGTCCATGTGCCGCGATCCCAAACCAGCACCGTGCCGCCTCCGTACTGGCCCTTCGGGATGATGCCTTCGAAGTCGCCATAATCAAGCGGGTGGTCCTCGACATGGACGGCAAGGCGCTTTTCATCGGGGTTGAGGCTTGGACCGCGCGTAACGGCCCAGCTTTTCAGCACGCCGTCGAGCTCGAGCCGGAAGTCATAGTGGAGCCTCGACGCGTCGTGCTTCTGAATGACAAAACTGAGCGCGGCCTGCGCTGGAGGCTTGCCGACACGCCTGCTCCCGCGCGGCTCCGGTGTTACCTTGAAATTGCGTTTGGCTTGATAGGCCTGCAGAGCCATCGTCAGCTCGCCTTCGTCTGTCCGCTATCTGCCCGCGCTGCCTTTCCGGCTCGCGGCTTGGCGCTCAGCTTGGCGCTCTGGCGCAGAGCGTCCATGAGATCGATGACCTTGCCCTGCGGCTTCGGCTTGGCCTTCGGTAGCTCCCTGCCCTCGATCTTCGCCTTGACCAGCTCCGAGAGCGCCATCTCGTATCGATCCTCGTATTCCTGTGGAACGAAGGTGCCCTTCTTTGTGCCGATGATGTGCCCGGCCAGTTCGAGCATTTCCTTGTCGAATTTCATCTCCGGAATGTCCTTGAAGACCGTCTCCGGCTTGCGCACCTCGTAATCGAAGCTCAGCGTCGTTGCGATGATATAGTCGTCCTGCGGCCGGATCAGGACGGTACGGTTGCGGCGGAAGAGCACTGCTTCCGCGATCGCGGCGACCTTCTGATCGCGCATGGCGCGGGCGATCAGACCGAGCGCCTCCTCATCATCCTCGCTGACGGGCGCCAGGTAGTAGGGCTTGTCGAAATAGAGCTTGTTGATCTCGCTGTAGGGTACGAAATTCTGGACGTTGAGGACCTTGTCGCTTTCCGGCATGACGCCAGCCATCTCCTCGCCCTCGATGACGATGTATTCGCCATTGTCCAGCTGGTATCCCTTGACCTGGTCATCCCGCTCAACCGCCTTGCCCGTCTCGCTATCGACGAACTGCCGTTCCACCCGATGGCCAGTCTTCCGGTTGATGATATTGAACGAGATGCGGTCCGAGGTCGAAACCGCCGTATATAATCCTACGCTGCAGACAAGGTCTCCGACCTTGAGATGGCCTTTCCAGCTTGCCCGCGCTGCCATGACATTCCCCCTCAGTTGTGGTTTTGCAGTTTGCGTTTGCGTCGCTGGTCAATGGCTATGATCTTCTCGACGGAGGCGATGTCGTCGCTGGTGACGACTGGAACCGGATCGGACGCGATCGCCTCCAGGACTTCGTCCGAGAGTCCCCCATTCCGAATAACCCATTCCAGCGTCTCGCGAGTCTGACGCTCGGCCTTGAGCTGAGCATAAAGCGCGATGATCAGCCTATCCCGGGCATCCACCTGCTTGCTCTTGCGATCAATTTTCCGGATCTGAGGCACCTGATCACCCGCCTGCTTCGGCAACGAAGGGATTCAATGGATTGGAAGCGAAAAAGTTCCGGCGCACCGCCGCGAGCGCCAGATTTTTTCCTCGTTTGCAACCTGATCGGGCCAAAGCGGAACCGCCGACGCCCTTCAGGCGCTGTCCTCAGTGTTTTGCCGATCCGGTCGGAATGCTGGAACCAGTTGCCGAAACTGGGTCGCTGGCTGGAAATGTGCATTCCAATCCCTCGTCCAGCTGTTCTTCCACTGCGGTCTGATCGCCGGCGGCACGAGCGCTCGGCCGTGCCTTCAATCGGCCGACGCTGGCCTCTTCCGTGTCGGCCGTAGCCATCTCCGCCACGACAGCCTGGGCTCGTTCAACCGCGTTCCTTGAGTTGAGGGTTTGCTTCTCGTCATTGCGCAATTGGACGGAAACGATCTCCCCTCCATCGCCCACGAATTCAATTGTAAACCGAGTTTGCCACCCTTCTCGGGAATGACCTGCGTGCCGACGACCTGCATGACGCTCTCCTTCAACTCTTCTTCCGGAGGAAACGAGCCGCAACCGAATGTTCCGAGGCACGTCGACGGCGCGATAGGCAAAAAAAAGCCACCGCTATTCACGGTGGCTGGGAGTTCGAAGGTCAAAACCTCCAGAGGGAACAGTTGCCCATCGACCGGGAGGATGGTCGACATGCCTGAGCAACTGCCGTCAATATGCGATTTTGGCGCCGTCCGCTCAATCAACGAGGCACCGAAATTCCGCTGAGGCGGAAATCATCTTTCCATCGTTTTGGAAAAACGCGCGATATTCTACCTGCAACCGTCCCGGGGGAAGCGGCATCCGTAGTTATGACGTCAGGACGTGGACTGCCTGGCCGGCCCCGTCGACTCGCGCAGGATCAGTTCGACGGGCCACAATTCGTGGATCTCCAGCGGAGACCGTCCTGACAGCAATTGCAGGACAAGATCGGCGCATCGCGTTCCTGCCGCGCGCATCGAAGACCGCGTTGCCGAAAGCGACGGCACCATGTTGTCCGCCGTCAGATACGGAAAGACGTCGTCGTGAGCGATGACCGAAACGTCCCGGCCGATCTGCAGCCCGAGCGAGCGGGCCGCCCGATAGACGCCGAGCGCCGTCATCATGGATCCGGCGACGAAGGCAGTTGGCGGGTTGGGTTGTTCGAGGAAAGATCGAGCGAAGCGGAAGCCAAGCTCGTCGGTGAAATTCCCGCTCGCCATCAGCTGCGGATCGGGCTCGATGCCATGGCTTTGAAGAGCCTTGCGGAAGCCGCTGTCCCGGTGAAGGGCATAGGTCGCGCCCGGCCGACCGTTTATCATCGCAATTCGCCGATGGCCGAGATCGATCAGGTGCGAGGTCGCGCGCATGATCGCAGCTTCGTTATCGATATCAAGCCAGGCGTGCGGCACGTCAATGGCCGACCGGCCATGCACGAGGAAGGGCATGCCGAGCTCGTGGAGCAGCGCGATGCGCTCGTCATTCGGTTTCGGCGAATGCACGATGATCGCGTCGACGCGCCGGCTCTCCACAAGTCGGCGGTAAAGCTGCATCTCGTCTTCCTGGTTCGGATCCGCCATCGGGATGACGAGAATGTCGGTTTCTTCCGCCACCAGCCGCTCCGCCATGCCGGCCATGAATTCGGCGAAGTGGAACTCGCCGGCACGCCCCATCACCACGCCGATCGCGCCCGCCCGACCCGTCTTCAGCCGCACCGCGTTGACGTTCGGGCTGTAGCCCAGTCTGACGGCGGCTTCCGCAACGCGTGCACGCGTGGTCTCGCTCACCTCAGGATAACCACTCAGCGCACGACTGACTGTCGTTGGAGACAATCCGACCTGTTTCGCGAACTCTTTAAGCTTCATTCAACATTGCGTCTTTCGTGCTGGTCCATCTGGCTGATCGCCGCCAAGTGCTGGTCTTGCTTATGGCCTAAGCATAGCAGCTTACAAGCAACCAAACCGTTTTCAATTTTGGATATTCCCCGAAGAGGTATTTCGACCTTTACCCACAACCAAATTGAGCAGCATCTCTATGATTTTGCTTTGTTATCAATATGTGATCGCGGTTGTGCGACTTTGGCACGAGTGCCCGCTTGACTCAATATCGACCTTCTGACAACTTTTTCCAGCCAAACCGTTTTCAATTTTTCCAATGTTTGGTTCTTTTGGGAGGAAGATATGAAGTTTCGTTTCACAGCGGTCGCCGTCGCGGCCGCCTTGATTGGCGTCGCACAACCGTCCTTCGCCGCAAATATCAGCATTTCCGCCAGCTCCACAGGCAAGAACCTGGAGCTCCTCCGCAAGCAGCTCGACGCCTTCGAGAAGGAGACCGGCAACAAGGTCAGCATCGTGACCATGCCGTCCTCCTCGACCGAGCAGTTCTCGCAGTACCGCCTGTGGCTCGCCGCCGGCAACAAGGACGTCGACATCTATCAGACCGACGTCATCTGGGCGCCGCAGCTGGCGGATCAGTTCGTCGACCTGAAGGATGCCGCCAAGGATGTCGTCGGCGACTTCTTCCCGTCGATCATCGCTTCGCAGACCGTGAACGGTCGCCTCGTGGCGCTACCGCTCTACACCGACGCGCCGGCGCTCTACTACCGCAAGGACCTGCTCGACAAATACGGCAAGCAGCCGCCGAAGACCTGGGACGAAATGGCGGCAACCGCCAAGGAAATCCAGGAAAAGGAACGCGCCGCCGGCCAGAAAGACCTCTGGGGTTATGTTTTCCAGGGCAATGCCTACGAAGGCCTGACCTGCAACGCGCTCGAATGGGTGAAGTCGTCGGGCGGTGGCCAGATCATCGAACCGGACGGCACGATCTCCATTAACAACGAGAATGCCGCGGCAGCGCTTGACCGCGCCAAGGGATGGATCGGGACGATCTCGCCCGGCGGCGTCCTCGCCTATCAGGAAGAAGAGTCCCGCGGCGTCTGGCAGACCGGCAATGCCGTCTTCATGCGCAACTGGCCCTATGCCTATTCCCTCGGCAATGGCGCAGACAGTGCCGTCAAGGGCAAGTTCGATGTAACGACGCTTCCGGTTGCCAAGCAAGGCGACTCGCCGTCATCGACGCTCGGCGGCTGGAATCTCGCAGTCTCCAAATACTCTGAGAACCAGGACGCCGCGATCGCGCTCGCCAAGTTCCTGACCTCCAAGGAGAGCCAGAAACAGCGGGCGATCGAGCTCTCCAACCTGCCGACGCTGTCGGCGCTCTATGACGACAAGGACATCGCCGCGGCACAGCCGTTCATGCCGAACTGGAAACCAATCTTCCAGAACGCCGTTCCGCGTCCGTCGGCATCCGCCAAGGTCAAGTACAACGAAGTCTCCTCGAAGTTCTGGACCGCTGTTCACAACTCGCTTTCGGGCAACGGCACGTCCGCAGAAAACCTCGAGCTTCTCGAGGCCGACCTGACATCGCTGAAGGGCGAGAACTGGTAATCGAAGGCATCGGCAGCGGCGGACGTCCCGCCGCTGCCCTTCCCTGAGACGCCACCGTCAATCGCCTCAAGAAGCGGGTACCACATGACTGAAGCCGCAGTTTCCCAAAGCGTCGGATCGCGAGCGCGCGCCGTCAATACCTCGTCGGACTTGCGCGCCGAGCGCATCCGTTCCGCCTGGATATTCCTGGCCCCCACCCTGTTCATTCTTGCCGTCGTCGCCGGATGGCCCCTTTTCAGGACGATCTATTTCAGCTTCACGAACGCATCGCTCACCAACCTCAGCGGCGCCGAGTTCGTCGGCTTCAAGAACTACCTCTCCTGGATCACGCTGAAGAGCGGGCGCACGGTCTATAGCGGCCTGCTCGCCGACCCGAATTGGTGGAAAGCGGTCTGGAACACGATGAAATTCGCGTTCCTGTCGGTGACCATCGAAACCATCCTCGGCCTCATCGTCGCCCTGGTACTGAACGCGAATTTCCCTGGCCGTGGCATCGTCCGGGCCGCCATCCTCATTCCCTGGGCAATCCCGACAATCGTTTCCGCCAAGATGTGGGCCTGGATGCTCAACGACCAGTTCGGCATCCTCAACGACATCCTGCTCGGCATGGGCCTGATCAGCCAGAAGATCGCCTGGACCGCCAATCCCGAGACGGCAATGATCGCGGTGCTGATCGTCGACATCTGGAAGACGACGCCTTTCATGGCGCTTCTCATCCTCGCCGGTCTGCAGATGGTACCTGCCGATATTTACGAGGCGGCAAAGATCGACGGCATCAATCCGATCAAGGTATTCTGGCGCCTGACCCTGCCGCTGGTCCGCCCGGCCATCATGGTCGCCGTGATCTTTCGCATGCTCGACGCTCTGCGCATCTTCGACCTGATCTATGTGCTGACGCCGAACAATGCTCAGACCAAGACCATGTCCGTCATGGCGCGCGAAAACCTCTTCGACTTCGACAAGTTCGCCTATGGGGCGACGGCGTCGACCGTGCTCTTCCTTATCATCGCGACGATCACCGTGCTCTACATGTGGCTCGGTCGCGTCAACCTCGGTGGGAGCGACCGCTGATGCTGCTGACCCTGACCAAGAACACGCTCTTCTATCTGCTCGTCACCGTCATCGTCATAATCGCGGTTTTCCCGTTCTACTATGCGATCCTGACGAGCTTCAAAGCCGGCACTGCCCTTTTCGAGGTCAACTACTGGCCGACCTCGATCTCGCTCACCAACTACACGTCGGTGCTGACCACCGGCAGCTTCATCCGCAGCCTCGGAAACTCGCTGCTCGTCGCCATCCTCGTTGTCGCAGCCTCGCTGCTGCTGGCCGTCACAGCATCCTATGCGCTTGCCCGCGTCAATTTCCGCGGCCGCGCGCTGCTGATGCTGACGATCCTGTCGGTCTCGATGTTCCCGCAGATCGCCGTGCTCGCTGGCCTGTTCGAGTTGATCCGTTGGATCGGCATCTTCAACACGCCCTTCGCGCTGATCTTCTCCTATATGATCTTCACCCTGCCCTTCACGGTCTGGGTTCTGACCACCTTCATGCGCGATCTGCCGATCGAAATCGAGGAAGCGGCGATCGTCGACGGCGCCTCGCCGTGGGTCATCATCACCCAGGTTTTCATGCCGCTGATGTGGCCGGCTCTAGTCACGACCGGTCTGCTTGCCTTCATTACAGCCTGGAACGAATTCCTCTTCGCCCTAACATTCACCTCATCGGACGCTCAGCGAACGGTGCCGGTTGCCATTGCCCTGCTTTCGGGCGGCAGCCAGTTCGAAATCCCGTGGGGCAACATCATGGCAGCATCCGTCATTGTTACGGTCCCTGTCGTTGTCCTGGTCCTGATATTCCAGCGGCGCATCATTTCCGGCCTGACCGCCGGCGGCGTCAAAGGTTGAAGAAAGCACGATATGGCACAGATTCGACTCGACAATATCCGCAAGAGCTTCGGTGCGCTTGAAGTCATCAGGGGCGTCTCGCTCGACATCCGCAAGGGCGAGTTCATGGTCTTCGTCGGCCCGTCCGGCTGCGGGAAGTCCACACTGCTGCGGTTGATCTCCGGGCTGGAGGACATCACCTCGGGCACGCTTTCCTTCGATGGCGAGGCGGTCAACCGCTACGCGCCGTCGAAGCGCGGCATCGCCATGGTCTTCCAATCCTATGCGCTCTATCCGCACATGACCGTGTTCGAGAACATGGCCTTCGGAATGAAGCTCTCGGGACGCACGAAGGAAGAGTGCAAGGCTCGTGTCGAACAAGCAGCCGGCATGCTGCAGCTGTCGCCCTACCTGGAGCGTCTGCCACGCCAACTGTCGGGCGGCCAGCGCCAGCGTGTCGCGATCGGTCGCGCCATCGTCCGCGATCCCAAGGTGTTCCTGTTCGACGAGCCGCTGTCGAACCTCGACGCAGCCCTCCGCGTCGCGACGCGTTTGGAGATCGCCAAGCTTCACCGCAGCATGCACGGCACGACGATGATCTACGTCACCCACGACCAGGTCGAGGCGATGACGCTCGCCGACCGCATCTGCGTTCTGCGGGACGGCGTCGTCGAACAAGTCGGCACGCCACTCGAACTCTACGAGACGCCGAATTCTGTTTTCGTCGCCGGCTTCATCGGTTCGCCGAAGATGAACTTCCTGACCGGTGAGTTCTCGGCACCCTACAATGCCCACACCATCGGCGTTCGCTCCGAGCATATGGAGATCGTTCAGCAGGACGCCGCCTGGCGCGGCACCGTCATTCATTCCGAAATTCTCGGCTCCGACAGCTTCGTTTATCTCGACATCGGCACATCAGAGCCGCTTGTCGTGCGGGAAACGGGCGTCTCCGGCCACCAGCCCGGCCAGAAACTCGGGGTTTCCCCGATGGCTGGCCGTGTTCATCGCTTCGACCAATCCGGACGCGCGCTCGAGAGGGTGTTCCTTAAAGGCGCGGCCTGACATCTACCAAAAACCACAGGATCCGCCTCGCCTCCCATCGAGGTCGATCCACCATCTGCATGAAGGAGCAAGACCTTGCCTATTCGCACCATTGTCTGGGGTGAAAACATCCACGAGACCACCAATGCCATCGTTCGGGGCATCTATCCCGAAGGCATGCACACCACCATCGCCAACGCGCTGAATACCGATCCGGCGATCCAGGCGACGACGGCCACGCTGCAGGAGCCCGAGCACGGCCTGACGGAAGCCCGCCTTGCCGAAACCGATGTCCTCACCTGGTGGGGCCACAAGGATCACGGCGCGGTCTCCGACGTCGTCGTCGAGCGCGTCGCCAAGCGCGTCTGGGAAGGCATGGGCCTTCTCGTCCTGCACTCCGGCCACTTCTCGAAGATCTTCAAGCGTCTGATGGGCACCCCCTGCGCGCTGAAGTGGCGCGAAGCCGGCGAGCGCGAGCGTCTGTGGACGATCAACCCACGCCACCCGATCGCCGCCGGTCTCGATGAAAACTTCGTTCTCGAAAACGAGGAAATGTACGGCGAGCAGTTCTCCGTGCCGGAGCCGCTGGAAACCGTCTTTATCTCCTGGTTCCAGGGCGGCGAAGTCTTCCGTTCGGGCCTCACCTGGCGCCGCGGTGCCGGCAACATTTTCTACTTCCGCCCTGGCCACGAAACCTATCCGACCTATCATGATGCCAACGTTCAGAAGGTACTCATCAACGGCGTGAAATGGGCCTATAACCCGCAAGGTGATCTGAAGAGCATCACCGATGCCCCGAATGTTCCGGTCGAAAAGGCTCTAGAGCCGATCGTCGAACGCGGCCCGCGACTGCATCAGGCCGGCGAAGCCGGTTACCGCTGAGGAGCACACATATGCGACTACTCGTTCTTGGCACCGGCTCGATGGCCAGAAACCAGGTTGCTAACTTCCTCGCCATCGACGGCGTGGAAGTTGTCGGCGCCGTCGATACCGACCCGGCGCGCCTCGCCGAATTTGCCGATCACTTCCACATCGAGAAGCGCTTCCAGACGCTCGAGGAAGCGATCGCATGGGGTGAATTCGACGCGGCCACCAACGTCACGCCTGATCGCATCCACCACGCGACGAGCCTGGCGCTGATATCAGCCGGCAAGCACGTCTTCTGCGAAAAGCCGCTGGCCGAGCATTACGACCACGCCTTGGAGATGACGGAAGCGGCAGAGGCTGCCGGCGTCATCAACATGGTCAACCTCACCTATCGCAACGTCGCTCCGCTGCAGCGGGCCCGCGAAATGGTATTGGCGGGAGAACTCGGCACCATCAGGCACGTCGAGGCCTCCTACCTGCAAAGCTGGCTGGTCTCGCGCGCCTGGGGCGACTGGCGCACGGAATCGCGCTGGCTGTGGCGCCTGTCGACCGGTCACGGCTCGAACGGCGTGCTCGGCGACGTCGGCATCCACATCCTCGACTTCGCCGCCTATGGCGCGGCGACCGATATCGACCACGTCTTTGCCCGCCTGAAGACCTTTAACAAGGCACCGGGCGGCCAGATCGGCGAGTACCTGCTGGATGCCAACGACAGCTTCACTATGTCGGTCGATTTCACCAATGGTGCACTCGGCGTCATCCATGCGACCCGCTGGGCAACCGGCCATCTCAATGAGCTGAAACTTCGCGTCTATGGCGAAAAGGGCAGCCTTGAGGTCATCCATCGCCCTGACGGTTCCGAACTGCGCGGCTGCTTCGGCGAGGATATCGAGACCGCCACCTGGCGCGACATCGAGGTCCCGGCTGTTCTGACCAACTATCAGCGCTTTGCGGAAGCCGTCAGAACCGGAAAGCAGGACGACCCGACCTTCCGCCACGCCGCCAATCTGCAGAAGGTCCTCGACCTTGCGATCGTGTCGGAGAAGGAGCGGCGGGAGCTCAATCTGCTGGAGGCCTCCGAGCAGGATAGCCCGGCAGACAAGCGGATACCGCCGCTGACCGTCGTGGTCTGACAAAGGCACCTGCGAAAAAGCCAGGCACCTTGATGCGGACATTCATACGAGTGTCTCCGTCATGCCGGCCTTGAGCCGGCAGCCAGCCGCACGGCGTCCGCGGTGCGAAAAGATCTTTCGCGCGCAAGGACTTGCGCGCGCTGGACCCTGGCTCATGGGCCGGGGTGACGACGGATGGGACATCCGCTTCGATACGCCACAGGAGTTGAACAATGCAGCCCCGCTAGCGCGGGCCTTCATCATTTCAAAACTACCGAAGACGATCCGCGAGCAAACCGATCGAAGCCGCATCGGCATTGGCGAAAGCCAGGCGGAGATAGTGCTCCTGCCCCTCCCCGAAATAGCTCCCAGGTAGGCAAACAACACCGGCTTCCTTCGCCAGACGCTCTGCGACAGCGGCTGAGCTGAGCTCCGCGAACGGGTGGCGGATGAACGCGAAATAGGCGCCAAGCGCACCGATCTCCCAGCCAGGCAATCCGGACATGACGGCCCGCAACGCATCCGCGCGGCGCGCAATCTCCAGGCGATTTCCCGCCCGCCAGTCCGCAAGGATCGGCATTGCCTCGGCAACGGCAACCTGCGCAGCGCGCGGCGCGCAGATCTGCATGTTGTCCATGACCTTGGTAATCTCGGCAACGACGTTAACGCCGGCGGTGATCGCTCCGAGACGATGGCCGGGAATGCAGAAGGACTTCGAGAAGCTGTAGAGCAGGATCAGCGTGTCTTCCCAGCCGGGGATGCCAAGCAACGGATGCGGGGCGCCATAGCCTTCGGGAAGGAAGTCGCGATAGGTTTCGTCGACGATCAGCCACGCCCCATGCTTGCGGCAGAGGTTAAACAGTTCCAGCAGCAATTCAGGCGGATAGACAGCGCCCGTCGGATTGTTCGGCGTGACCACCGCCAAGACCTTGGCGCCGGCCGCGAGCGCCTTTTCGGCCGACTGCACCTCAGGCAGGAAGCCATTTTCCGTATTGCAGTCGACGAGAACGCGCTTGATGCCGAGCATCGACAGCGTCGTCTCCTGATTGAAATAGAACGGGTTGGTCAGCGCCACGGTATCGCCGGAACCGGCGAGCGCGATGGCCACCGACATGAAGGCCTGGTTGCAGCCCGCAGTGATATGGATATTGGCGGCAGCAACGGACGCCCCATAGACGTCAGACATATGCCGGGCATATGCGTCTCTCAGCACGCCCTCGCCCTCGATCGGCCCATAGCCCGTCGTCTTCGGCGAAGATGCCGCTTCGCCGAGCAGCCGCAACATTTCGGGATGGGCTGGATAGCCGGGCACCGCCTGCGAGAGATCGACCAGTGGACCTTTGCCGCCCTTGTATTCGCGAGCCCAGGCGAGAACCGAGGGAATGGGTGGCGGAGACAGGCGGGAAACAAGCGGATTGGCCAAGGCAGACATGCAGATCTCTTCTCGAACGAGGTGAACCATCACTCCTGCACGGAATGGGCTTGCTCGGCAACCTGCATTCAAGAATGCCGCACAGGGATCGTCAGGAGCCGCAGCAGGCCTTGAGCTTCGACAGCTTCGGCACCTCGATATGCCTGTTGGCGACGATCGAGATCACGCCGTCGGTTTTCAGCTTCGACAGCTGGCGGGAAACCGTTTCGACGGTCAGCCCCAGGAAGTCGGCAATGTCGGCCCGCGACAAAGGCAGCTCGAACCGGCGCTTTTCGCCGACAGTTTCGGGATCGAGATGGGTGGCGATCAGCAACAGGAAACTAGCAACCTTCTCGGCGGCCGTCTTGCGTCCGAGCGTTACCATCCAGTCCCGCGCTTCGTCCAACTCACGCAGCGCCTGCGCCATCAGCCGCTCGGCCAGTGCGGTATTACTCTTGACCATGCGCTCCAGCGCGGCCTTCGGAATGCGACAGAGGTTGACGTCGGAGGCAGCCTCCACCGACACGGCATTCTCATTCGCATTGAGCCTGCCGAGAAGGTCAGGAGCGAACTGCAGGCCGACGATCTGCTGTCGTCCGTCTTCCAGCCTCTTCGTAAGCTTCACGACGCCGCGGATCACGGTGGCATAGGATTCGGCCGGCATCTTCTCGCCAGCGAGCTCGTCGCCGGATTGATAATTGACCAGGCGTGTATGCGCGGAAAGCATCAGCAGCTCCTCAGCGCTGAGCGCACCGCACACGCCCTTGTGGCGGATCTCACAGCTCATGCAACGCACTGGTATGTTTGAATTATGTATGTCTTTGCGCATCAAAATCAGCTCCGCGCAAAAGCATAGACCACGGCCATGGCGAGAGAACAGCAATTTCTTGATCGTGGTCAAAGTGTCACGATGAAGCGGCGCGCTACGCCGTTCCCCAACGATCGGCCGGCTTCTGCTTCCTGACCCCTATCGAGGCACCAAATTGCCGCAGGCCTCACTTGCCGATTGCCCAGACAGCCGACCGGATTATAGTGATTTCAGAAATTTCTGAAATTACAGACATTACGGAGACCGTATATGAATCTCCCACCGCTCGTTCAATCCTTTGTTCTGCATTTCGGTGAAATGGGCTCGCGCTGGGGCATCAACCGCACGGTCGGCCAGATCTACGCCCTGCTCTACGTGTCGCCTTCACCGCTCTGTGCCGAGGAAATTGCCGATGCCCTCAGCATTTCGCGCTCGAACGTCTCGATGAGCCTGCGCGAACTGCAGACTTGGAACCTCGTCCTGCTGAAACACAAGCCGGATGACCGGCGCGACTTCTTCACCACCCCGGACGACGTTTGGCAGATCCTGCGAACGCTGGCGGAAGAGCGCAAGAAACGCGAGGTCGATCCGACGCTCTCGGTGCTGCGGGAAATCCTGATGCAGCGCCCGGCAAGCGATGCCGAGCGCCATGCCCAAGAGCGCATGAGCGAGATGCACGCCCTGATCGAGCAGCTAACGCATTGGTACGAAGACGTAAAACAACTTGAAACAGAGCGGCTTGCAACGTTACTCTCCTTAGGTGCGAAAGTGACGAAGCTGCTAGAGGCCAAGGACCGAGTCGTTTCGCTCGGCCGCGGCCGCCGGCCCAATCCTGCGAACAAGAGTTAGCGCTATGGCAAGTGCTTGCTTAGACGCAAACGGAAAGCAGGCTTTCGGCAAGCCGTCGAAACCTGTGCCCAGACATGGTGGGCTGCGCAAGGCAGCGGCTGTCCAGACCCTGACATCGCTCATCTGGATCCCGCAGGCAGCGCTTCTCGCAACGGCAGTCGGCCGCATCGCGAACGGTGGCGGCTTCAACGACGTCTTGTGGCTCGCCATCTATATTGCACTGCTCGGGATAGTAAAAAGCTGCCTCGAGGCCACCGGCGGCCGCATGGCATTTCGCGCAGCGCGCGCCGAATTGTCGATGCGGCGTGAACTGGCCGTCGCAGCCCTCGCCCGACGTTCGCCGATCGACAGCAAAAGACCTAGCTCTGGCGAAGCCGCAAGCATCATCGGCGAGCAAGCCGATATGATCGTTCCCTATCTCTCGCGCTTCCAACCCGCCCGCTTCAAGGCGAGTGCAGTGCCGCTCGTCATCCTTGCCTGCGTGTTCCCCATTTCCTGGATTGCAGCTCTCATTCTCCTTTTTGCCATGCCGCTGATCCCGATCTTCATGGCATTGATCGGCTGGCGTGCGCAGGCGGCGAGTGAGAAGCAGTTGGCGGCGACTGGCGGCCTTAACGGTTTCCTCCTCGATCGCCTGCGTGGCATGGCCACGATCCGTTCGCTTCGTGCCGTCGATGCCACCGCGACGAGGCTCAGAGCCGATGCAGACTCGCTGAAGGCCCGCACCATGGCCGTCCTGAAAATCGCCTTCCTGTCGTCGGCGGTTCTCGAGCTTTTCGCTGCGCTGGGCGTCGCGCTGGTCGCCGTCTATGTCGGCTTCTCCCTGCTCGGCGAGATCCGTTTCGGTGCCTGGGCCAGTGGTTTCGACCTGACGAGCGGTCTCTTCGTGTTGCTGCTTGCACCCGCCTTCTTCGAGCCGCTGCGCGAGCTCTCGGCTGTCTGGCATGACCGTGCCGCCGGCGAAGCGGCGATCAAGGCGATCGAAGCGCTGAGTGCGGATGGACTCCAACTGCCCATCGTAAGCGATACATCCGCACCCCAAACTGCAGCTGGTGCCATCCGCTTGGAGAATATCGGCTTCCGCTACAGCGAGGGCAGCAACGCCGCCATCGATACCTTCAATTTGAGCATTCGCCCCGGTGAGCACGTTGCGCTGCTCGGCCCCAGCGGCTCCGGCAAATCGACCCTGCTCGCACTGATCGCCGGCCACGCCGCCTGTGAGACCGGCGGCGTCACCCTCGACGGACAACCAGCCAGCCCCGCCCTTCAGGCCAAGATCTCCTGGGTCGGCCAGAAGCCGCATATTTTTGCCGGCACGGTCGCCGGTAACATTTCGCTCGGCCGGCCCGGCGTCTCCATGCAGGCCGTGGCAAGAGCCCTTGATCTCGCAAAGCTCGGCCGCTTCGCCCGCAGCCACGCTCGCCGTCCGCTTGGCGATGGAGGCACGGGAGTGTCCGGCGGCGAAGCCCTGCGCATCGCCATCGCCCGCGCCGCCTGTAATGCGGAGGGCTGCATCGTACTTGCGGACGAGCCGACCGCCCATCTCGACGCCGAAACCGCACGCGACATCACCGAGAGCCTGCTCGCTCTGGCCAAGGGCCGCACCCTTGTCGTCGCAACCCATGACCCACAGCTTGCCGCACGCATGGGCCGGACGGTCGTCCTTGATCGCGAAATTGCACGGGAGGCCGCCGAGTGAGCACATCGCTTTCCAGCCTCAAGCCGATCGTTAGGCTTTTCCTGACCGCACGCCGCCGCGGTCTGCTTCTTGGGGCCGCACTTTCCGCGACCACCGTTTCCGCGGGGATTGCCCTGCTCGGCCTCTCCGGCTGGTTCATCACCGCAACCGGCATCGCCGGACTTTCGGCCGCAACGATTGCCACCTTCGACATCTTCATGCCGTCGGCCGGCATTCGCCTGCTTGCACTCGGCCGAACCGCCTCACGCTACGGCGAACGGCTAGCCACTCATGACGCAACGCTGAGCGTCCTCGCAGCTCTGCGCGAACGGCTGTTCCGTGGATGGGCCGCGCCCGGTGCCGCACGCGAGCTCGCACGCCGACCGGCCCGCCTGCTCTTCCGCCTGACGGGCGACATTGATGCACTCGATTCCCTTTACCTGCGCGTGCTGGTAGCCGCGGGCGTCGCTATTGTCGCAGCGTTTGCAACAAGCGTCGCGCTTGGTCTCATGGATCGGCTTTTTGGACTGGCTGCCGGCAGTGTCTTGCTCGTCGCAGGTCTCGGCATTCCGCTGTTTGCTGGACGCCGGGCAACGAAGCACGCCCGTCGACGCACCCACGGCATCGAAGCCATTCGCGCCCGCACCATCGATCTCGTTGCCGGGCAGACCGACTTGCTGATGGCCGGACGCCTTGACGCGCAGCGTACGGCGATTGCCGATGCCGACCACTACGCCGCTGCTGCCGACGACCGCCTAAACCGCATCGAAGCCGGCATCACAATCGGCCTCGGTTTCACCGCCACTGCTTTGCTGACCGGTGCGCTGCTGGCAGTCGCGGCATTGGCCCATGGGGGCGCAGTCAGCCCACCAGTCGCCGTGCTTGGGATCCTGATCGCCTTCGCCGCTGTCGAGCCCTTTGGTGCCTTGCGCCGTGGGGCGATGGAACTTGGCCGTACGCTTGTGGCTGCCCGCCGCATCGCGCCCCGCCTGTCGGCAGATGATGAAGAACTACACCACAGCGCCGCGCCACTTCCCGGCTTTGCGCTTCGCCTGAGCCGCGTCAGCGCGGGACACGACACGGAAACACCCGTGCTTCACAATATCGATCTCGATCTGCAATTGGGGGAGAGGCTCGCCCTGGTTGGCACCAGCGGCGCCGGAAAATCAACTCTTCTTTCCCTTCTCGCAGCCGAAATGCGCGCCAGCCAAGGAAGCGTCGAATGCCTCGACGCCACCCTGCTGACGCAGCGAACGGAGCTTTTCCAAGATAGCCTTCGCGGCAATCTCCTGCTTGCAAGCCCCGATGCACCAGACACCGCCCTGCGCGAGGCGCTCGCCGCGGCGGGCCTCTTGCAGGATGTCGCAGCTTTGCCGCGCGGCCTCGACACGCCGCTTGGCGAAGGCGGCATGGGGCTCTCGGGTGGTCAGTCGCGCCGCCTTGCCCTCGCCCGCCTCTTCCTGCGCGACACGCCGCTCTGGCTGCTGGATGAGCCGACGGAAGGTCTCGATGGCGCCACCGCGCGCGACGTCATCCGCCGTCTGGTGGAGAAGGCGAACGGACGCTCGCTCGTCATCGCCACACATATCCGTCGCGAAGCCGCGATAGCCGATGCCATCGCGGTCATGGAGGATGGTCGCATCACAGAAGTTTCACGCCGTGGAGAGACGGCGTTCGAAAAGGCTTTGAACCGGCTGAGACCGGACTGAGTCACACGACATGGCCGCCAGGCAATCCGGTTTGGCGGAAACTCTTCATACCCCATGGGGCCGTGGGAGAAAAACAATGGAACTAGACATCGTCGCGCTATCGCGCTTCCAATTCGCGCTGACCGCGCTTTACCACTTTTTATTCGTACCCTTGACGCTCGGACTCTCAGTGCTGCTCGCCATCATGGAGACCGTCTACGTCATGACGGGCCGCCACATCTGGCGACAGATGACGAAGTTCTGGGGCATACTCTTCGGCATCAACTTCGCGATCGGTGTCGCCACCGGCATCGTCATGGAATTCCAGTTTGGGATGAACTGGAGCTATTACAGCTACTATGTCGGCGATATCTTTGGTGCCCCGCTCGCAATCGAGGGGCTGATGGCCTTCTTCCTTGAGGCAACCTTCGTTGGCCTGTTTTTCTTCGGATGGGACAAGCTGTCGAGGGTCGGTCACCTAATGGCGACATGGTGTGTGGCACTCGGTTCCAATTTCTCGGCGCTATGGATTCTCGTCGCCAACGGCTGGATGCAGAACCCGGTCGGCTCGGCGCTCAATCCGCAGACAATGCGCATGGAAATCACCAGCTTCTTCGACGTGGTCTTCAACCCCGTCGCCCAGGCGAAGTTCGTCCATACCGTCTCGGCCGGCTATGTCTGCGCGTCGATCTTCGTTCTCGGTGTTTCGGCCTGGTACCTCCTCAAGGGCCGCCACCTCGAAATGGCGAAGCGCTCTATGACGGTTGCCGCATCCTTCGGCCTTGCCTCGGCACTGTCGGTCGTCGTCCTCGGCGATGAAAGCGGTTACCTCGCAACCGAAAACCAGAAGATGAAGCTCGCCGCCATCGAGGCAATGTGGAAGACTGAACCGGCGCCTGCCGCCTTCACCGCCTTCGGCTTCCCCGATCAGGACGCGCGCGAGACACATTTCGCCGTTCACATTCCCTGGGTCATGGGTCTGATCGGCACACGCTCGCTGACGACGGAAATACCCGGTATCGACCAGCTGGAACGGGAGGCTGAAGGGCGTATCCGCGACGGCATCAAGGCTTACGACGCGCTGATGCAGATCCGTGCCGCCGCAACGCCGGACGCGGTTGCACCTCAACTCCGCACCTCCTTCGAGGAACTGGGGCACGAGCTTGGCTATGCCCTTCTTCTGAAGCGCTATGTCGACGATCCGCGCCAGGCGACTGACGCGCAGATCACCCAGGCCGCGCGCGACACCGTTCCGCATGTGCCGACGCTCTTCTGGTCGTTCCGCGTCATGGTCGGGCTCGGAATGTTCTTCATCGTCCTGACGGCGACCTTCTTCTGGCTGTCGGCACGGCGCCACCTGGATAAGTATCCACTGCTGCTGATGATCGCCGTCTTCGCCATCCCGCTTCCCTGGCTTGCCATTGAAGCAGGCTGGGTCGTCGCCGAGATCGGCCGCCAGCCATGGGTCATTGAAGGTGTGCTGCCGACCGCAATGGCCGTGTCGAGCCTTGGCGCAAGCACGGTTCTGCTGACGATCTGCGGCTTTGCCGCGCTCTATACAGTGCTGATCGTCGTCGAGATGACGCTGATGATCAGAGCCATCCAAAAGGGACCTGAGCCGGACAATGAGCCGGAAGCCGAGCTGATCTCCGAAACCCTCGTTCCAGCCGCGGAGTAACGATCATGATCCTGCACGAACTCATAGACTACGAAATCCTCCGCTTGATCTGGTGGCTGCTTCTTGGCGTGATCCTGATCGGCTTTGCCGCCACGGATGGCTTCGACCTTGGCGTCGGCACGTTGTTGCCCTTCGTCGCAAAGACGGATACGGAGCGCCGTATTGCCATCAACACGATCGGCCCTGTCTGGGAAGGAAACCAGGTCTGGCTGATCCTCGGCGGCGGCGCGATCTTCGCTGCCTGGCCGCCGCTTTACGCGGTCTCGTTCTCCGGCTTTTACCTCGCGATGTTCGCGATCCTCCTCGCGCTCATCCTGAGGCCGGTCGGCTTCAAATATCGCTCGAAGCGCGAGAGCGCCCGCTGGCGCAACAACTGGGACTGGGCGCTGTTCATCGGCGGTTTCGTTCCGTCGCTGATCTTCGGCCTAGCCGTCGGCAACGTGCTGCAGGGCGTGCCGTTCCGCTTCGATCCGGCTGACATGCGCATCTTCTACGAGGGGTCGTTCTTCGGGTTGCTGAACCCATACGCGCTGCTTTGCGGCATGCTTTCGGTCGCAATGCTCGTCATGCACGGCGCAGCCTGGCTGGTCCTGAAAGCCAGCGGTCCGGTCGCGGAGCGTGCAAGAAGCTACGGCAGCCTGGCCGCGCTTGGCGTGATCGCCCTCTTCGCGCTCGGCGGAATCTTTTTGGCGCTTGGTGTAAACGGCTACAACATCACCAGCGAGATCGATCCGGCCGGTCCGTCGAATCCGCTCCTCAAGACGGCAGCGCATGACGGCTCTTGGTTGGCCAATTACGGCACCTACCCGTGGATGATGATTGCGCCGGTCCTGGGCTTCCTTGGAGCCGCAGCAGCGTTTGTCGCCATGCGGGCGAAGTGGGAAGTCGCAACGCTGCTTTTCAGCAAGCTCTCGATCTTCGGAATCATCTCGACCGTCGGTCTCTCGATGTTCCCGTTTATCCTGCCCTCCTCGCTCGAGCCAAACTCGAGCCTGACGGTGTGGGATGCCTCGTCGAGCCACACGACGCTATTCGTCATGCTTGTCGTGTCGCTGATTTTTCTGCCGATAATCATCGCCTACACTTCCTGGGTCTACAAAGTTCTCTGGGGCAAGGTCGATGAAGGGACGGTCAACGACAAGAGCGGCCACGCTTATTAAAGGAGAAAGACGATGTGGTACTTCGCATGGATCCTCGGCTTGCCTCTGGCCGCCGCCTTCGCCGTCCTCAACGCCATGTGGTATGAACTGATGGACGACGAGGCAAAAAAGAAGAAGCAATAGCGACTTTTTTTGTCTGCCTGGCAGTAGAACAGACGGGGACGCGCTCGACCGGTGCTTCCCCTTTGCTTTTGCGTGCGCGGCCCCATCGGAATCTCGGCTGTAGTATTCCCTTAGTACCCGTTCGCTCGCCTGCCTTGCTAAGCTCCTCCCGTTGGTTTTGGGAGGAAACAGATGCCAGCTTCGAAGATTCTGATGATTACCGGCGACTTCACCGAGGACTATGAAACGATGGTCCCATTCCAGACGCTGCTCGCCTGCGGCTATACGGTTCACGCTGCGTGCCCCGGCAAGAATGCCGGCGAGACAGTCGCGACCGCTATCCATGATTTCGAAGGCGATCAGACCTATTCCGAGAAGCGCGGTCACAACTTCGCGCTCAACGCAACCTTCTCCAGTATTCGCGCTGAAGATTACGACGCGCTCGTGATCCCTGGCGGTCGCGCGCCCGAGTATCTGCGCCTCAACCCTGATGTCATCAAAGCCGTCCGGCACTTCTTCGAGGCCGGCAAGCCTGTAGCGGCGATCTGCCACGGCGCTCAACTCCTTGCCGCAGCCGGTGTCCTCAAGGGCCGCACCTGCTCGGCCTATCCCGCTTGCCGCCCGGAAGTCGAACTCGCCGGCGGCATTTACGCGGATATCGCCATCAGCGACGCGGTCTCGGACCGCAACCTCGTCACCGCACCGGCATGGCCGGCACATCCCTCCTGGTTACGGCAATTCATGGCTGTGCTGGACGCATCGGCGCTGCTACAAACGGACGCCGCCTGAGGAGACGGAGGGAGAGACGAGATGTGCGAGCTGTTCATCAAGGCGGACGCGAAGCTCTGGGAGAGCACGACGCGATCGTTGCGGATTGATGGCATGGTGACAAGCGTTCGACTGGAAAACTTCTTCTGGTCGAAACTGGAAGAGATCGCCAGGCGAGACCGCATGAACGTTACGCAGCTGATTACCAGGTTGCATCACGAATCCATCGATGCCGGCCACGATCTCGGGAACTTCACGTCTTTCCTGAGGGTGTGCTGCGCGCGTTACCTCGATCTCCAGCTGACAGGAGATATCCCGGCGGATGTCAACCAACCGATTGCCGGGCTGAATGCTCCGGCAATCCTCGTTCGCGAGCGGGAGAAATATCACTGAGCCCGAAAGGGTTCAGTAGCTCGCCTCGACGAAAATCCGCGCTATAGCCTCGACACCGGCCTGATCTTCAGCGTCGAAGCGGGACGCAGTCGGGCTGTCGAGATCGATGACACCGAGGATCTTGCCGTTGTGATGGAGCGGCACGACGAGTTCCGAACGGGACGCAGCATCGCAGGCGATATGCCCGGGAAATGCATGCACGTCCTCCACGAGGATCGAAGTCCCCTTCTCCACAGCCGATCCGCAAACTCCCCGGCCAACGGCAATGCGGACACATGCCGCCTTGCCCTGGAACGGCCCGAGGACCAGCTCGCTGTCCGACCTCAGGAAGTAGAAGCCAGCCCAATTCAGATCCGGCATCATTTCGAACATGAGAGCCGAGGTGTTCGCGGCGTTGGCGATCGTATCGCTTTCACCGTGCAGCAAGCCCTTCAGTTGCTGGCTGAGCTCCCCGTAAAAATCGGCCTTGTTGGCGGAATTAATGGTCGCAGCTTGAAACATGTCCGTGTCGCTTCTGTTTTTGTGGTGAGCGTCGATATAGTGACACGCATGCCGATTGCCAAACGCAATCGTGATGGCCGGGACGGAGCACTGTGTCACTAGATGGTGATAGTTATCGCCACCCACCTTGTCGGTCGATGATCCGACTCTATCTAGTTCCCTATCACGACCTATTGCGGTCGTGACCTAAGTCGGCCGGCAGCTGCGGTTTGCGCACACGGCGATATCGGGCGATGGTCAGGTAACGCGCCTGCCGCCCCTCATTGTTAGGGCATTCCGACGAGCGGAGCAGCTATGTCGACCAGAGCTGCGCACGAAGTCATGAAACCGCTAGGCTGGGCAGATAGATCCATTGATTTCAAGCAGAGGTAAGAACGATGACACCGGAAGACAGACGGGCGGTCTTTAGCCACCGCCAGATAGCGGCAATCATTGAAGGTATCATGCAGGAAGATGGCACCGAACTCCCGATCACGGGAAAATCACTTGGCGAGGCGATCCTTTTCGTATCGGAGGAAGCGGCAACCAGCGCGTCCAGCGCCCATGTCATTTACGGCGAGAACGGCTCGCTTAGCTATACCGATTGCCTGAGCGTTTACCGCGACTATGGCGTGGCCCTTCGCCAGACCCCAAATTAAAAGCAGCACGCTGGGCCTTCACGCCCAGCGTTCCTCCCAGAGCAAAAGGATGCAGTCGAGATGGCCAAGCGGAGTGCAGGCCTGCTGATCTACCGCCTCCGCGATGGTAGCTACGAGGTCCTCCTGGTTCATCCCGGAGGCCCCTACTGGGCTAAGAAGGACATCGGCGCGTGGTCGATCCCCAAGGGCCTCGTGGAAGAGGACGAAGATGAGCTTGATGCCGCAAGACGTGAAACCCGCGAGGAGTTGGGCGTAGACGTCGAAGGCAGTTTTCACCATCTCGGGGAATACAAACAACCCGGTGGCAAGATTGTCGTCGCCTGGGCCATCGAGGCCGACACCGATCTCAAAGCCATCGCCAGCAATCACTTTCAGATGGAGTGGCCGCCGCGCTCCGGCGTGATGGTGGAATTTCCCGAAGTCGACCGAGCCGAATGGTTCACAATACCGGATGCGGAGCAAAAGATCCTGAAAGGGCAGCAACCGCTGCTCGCGGATTTCCTTCGACGGCGGTTGCAGAGCCCGCTGGAGGTATATGCAACCTGAAGGCCGGTGAGAGCCTGGGCTTGCGATTGCGCATGGCAGCTATTCGCAATCGGCAATCGCTTTGCCGCCAGCTGTCCGTAAAAGTTGGAAGACTCTCCTCCCGGACGAATCTGATTCATGACAGCCCTCTCTTCAGCAACGCGCGGTGTTCTCATCGCGTTTGGCGCCTATGCCGTGTTCGCGTTCAGTGACGCATCGATCAAGATCCTGCATGGCGGCGTACCCGCCTATCAGATCGCCTTCATCGGCGCGCTGTTCGGTTGCGCCGCGCTCCCCTTCATCAAAGGCAGGGATGATTCCTGGCTCGATATCGTCCGGAGCACGAACCGTACTCTGTGGCTGATGAGATTCTTTTGCGGCGCGATAGGAGCAATAGCTTCGATCATTACATTCACAAAGCTCCCGATGGCCGAGGCTTTCTGTCTGCTGTTTCTTCTGCCGTCCTTCGTAACTATTCTGTCAGTCATCTTTCTCGGCGAAGATGTGCGCTGGCAGCGCTGGGCGGCCGTGGTCGTCGGTTTCATCGGCGTTCTGATCGTGCTGCGTCCGGGTTTTCGCGAGTTGTCCGCTGGTCACCTTGCGGCGGCAATCGGCGGCCTGGTTGCGGCAATCTCGATCGTCATCATGCGAAAGATGGGGCCTGCCGAAAAGCGCCTGTCGCTGTACGGTGCAGCGCTGCTTGGCACACTTGCCGTCAGCGGCATACTGATGCTTTCAGAGATGGTCGTTCCAACCCCGCGCCAGTGGCTGTTTATTGCAAGCTACGGCCTGCTTGGTGGGGCGGGCAACGTGATGCTGATGACCGCGGCCCGGCTAGCGCCGGCCAATCTCGTTGCCCCTCCGCAGTATAGCCAGATGCTTTGGGCCATCGCGTTCGGATATTTGATCTTCGACGACGCCATCGACCTTGCTATGGCTGCCGGCATCGTTCTCATCATCTGCTCAGGCTTGCTGACGCTGGCTCGTGAAAAGAAACGCGGCACGCCGCTGCCGCGGGCGGTCGTTTCCGCTGACAATCAGGCGTCGCTTGCGACCTCAACCGACGAGACCGGCGACAATGAGCAACCGGCTCAAACGGCTTCGCACGCGATTCCTCAAGCCTAAAAAGAAACCGCCCTTGCCGAAGTCGAAAGACGTTGGCGAAGGCGGTTTTCTATTTTCTCAGGGTCTGGCGATCGTCGCCGTCAGCGGCGCAGGACCGGGCAGCCGCGGGCGTTGGCGAAGCTGATTTCGTCCGCGCCGCGGCGCGTCCAGCCCTCGACCATCACACGGCGAGGCGTGACGTCGACCACACGTGCACGACGGAAGCCGTAGTCACGTGCGATGTCTTCTGCCAGCCGCGGGTCACAGCCGCGGCCACGCGGCGGCGGGCGGTTATAGTCGGGCGGTGGCGGGCGGTAGTAACCCGGAGGCGGTGGCGGGCGGCCACTACCAATATAGACGTCTACCTGGGCGGAAGCCGGCGCAGTCACCCCGGCGACCGTGCCGACAACGAGCAACGTCGCAAGGCCGGCCTTGGCCAGAAATTGCATCATCGAAATTCTCCCTCGGGTACGGCAAAGGCCTTCCCCATTCGCTACACTCTTGCCGGCAAGGTCAGGTCCAACCCTTCCGGATTTGCGCATTCATATGCGATTCGCACAGAGCAGGCCGAAAATGGCGCGGGCAAGGCAAGCCGAGGGCGCCATTGTGGACGAAGTCATTTAGCGGCGGATCACGGGGCAACCGCGAACGTTGGCGAAGACCATCTGGTCCCAGCCGCGATGGTCGCGGCCCGAAACGACGACACGGCGCGGCGTAACGTTGGTGACGCGCGCTGAGCGCAAACCCGACCAACGTGCCTTCTGAACCGCCTGCACGGGCGAGCAGGCGTGCATTGGACGGTGCTGAACATGGACTGGTGGACGTCCCCATTCCGAAGCCGAGGCATTCGGCGTAGCGAACGGAATCGAGGCCAATGCGATAAGAGCGGCAAAGGAAGCCTTGGTGATGAAATGGGTCATGATACGACTCTCTAAATGGTTGCTTACATCTCCCGTACGGGATTGTGCAGACCATAACCCTATGAAAATGAATGATCTTCGAACTGGCCGTTCAGTTCAGGTTCAGCCGCCGAGATGCAGCACGATCTCGCGCCGATGCGGCCTGTCGCGGTGTTCGAACAGGTAGATTCCTTGCCATGTGCCGAGTGCGAGCCGACCGCCGATAACCGGAACGCCGATGGAAACCTGCGTCAACGCGGCTTTGATATGCGCGGGCATATCGTCGGGACCCTCCGTCGTATGGACAATCCAACGCATCGAAGGATCGGAACTGGGTGGCACCAATCGACGGAAGAATCCGTCGAGGTCGGTGCGAACATCCGGGTCGGCGTTTTCCTGGATGAGCAGCGAGCATGAGGTGTGGCGCACGAAAACCGTCAGCAGCCCTTCGGCCGCGCCAGTGGCGCGAACGAAAGATGCTGCTTCTGCTGTAAACTCGTAAAATCCTTGCCCCCTGGTGGAAATGCTGATGATCTTCTGGGACATGAACGATGTTCCACTTGCATATCTCTTGCGAGACGAGACGTTCGGCTGACCTTATGTCAGTACCGCATTTCCTCCGAACTCTCAAAGCTGCAGGAAGGGAACGAATCCACCGAAAATCATCCGTTTGCCATCGAAGATGGACTTCCACGCGTCGCCTTGAAGGCGCGGGTCTGCCATCACCTTCTTCATGATGTCGTCGCGGTCCTGGCGTGAGCTATAGACGATCCAGGAAAAGATCACGACTTCATCATCTGCCGCCTGGACCGCACGGGGAAACGAGGTCAGTTCCCCATATGGCACATCATCGGCGATGCATTCGACATATTCCTTGGCCCCATAGGACTTCCAGACTGCGCCGGTGGTGGCGGAAAAGGCCTTGTACGCCTCGATGTTCTTCTGCGGCACAGCCACGACGAACCCATCGACATAGGACATGTTTTTCTCCCTTAGCGTTGTTGCGCGTCCAAGGACGAACGGAGGCGGCTTGGACCGACATCCCTCTTCAACTTAAGATTAGGCAGGATCGGCGATAGGCAAGAGAATTGCCGCCGGGAATAATTTCGAGCCGACTGTCGACAGCTTCTCTAGGGCGCGGCGAATGGCGAAGATCGGCGTCGCTGCGCTCGGGCGCGGGCTAAGCGCCGGACAACTCGATAAGCCGCTGCGCCTGCATGTCGGCCTCCTGGCACTGCGTGGTGACGCGCAGCGTTCGGAACTGTTCCACGAGAAAGTCGACGAGCGCCCGAACCGCAGTCGGCAGTCCTCGAGAGGCCGTAAAGACGAGATAGATCGTGGCCTGCGACATCCGGTAATCCGGCAGAAGGCGGACCAACCGGCCGTCGCGTATCCCCTCGGCGCAGATGTGGTCGGGCAAAAGCCCTACCCCGACCCCGGCATAGATAGCCTCTAGAATCGCCGACACGCTGCGGCAACTCATGCGTGGCTTGTGCTGGTGCCGGTATCGAGTGCCATCCGGTCCGGTGAATTCCCAGACATCCATGTCCTGCCACTCCGTCACCGGCCCGGCAAACGATACCGTTGGTGCATCGGCAAGACATTCGACGCCTTCGATCGACGGCAGCGAGCTCGCAACCTTCTGGTTGGCCACAAGGATCAAATCCACCTTGCTGAGCACTCGCATCGTCAGTTCAGAATCGGTCTCCTCGGTCAATTGCGCCCGAACTGCAAGATCAAGGCGCTCATCGATGATGTCGACTCGCCGATCCGTGGTGAGTATCTGCAGCTGCACCTTGGGGTATCTATTGAGAAACTCCGGGATCATGGTGCCAAGAGAGCCGTCCAGCAATCCGTGCGGCACGCTTATGCGGATTTGCCCCTGTGGCTCGCCGGTTGCATCGTTAATCGCCTTGGCGGCGCGATCGGCTTCGCGCAGCATGTTTTCGCAGTGATTGTAGAAGGCGCGTCCGATTTCCGTCACCCGGAACCGGTTGACCGTTCGCTCGAGCAGCCTGACACCAAGCCGCGTCTCCAGCGCAGTGATGTGCCGGCTGAGCTTTGATTTCGGCATGTTCAGCACCCGCCCGGCGGCGGAAAAGCCGTTGTGACGAACAACTGCGGCAAAATAGACGAAATCGTTCAGATCCTGGAAAACACCCTCTGCATTGAGCATGGGGCACCCCTTTCAGTAAGCACGACAGGCCGGCGGCCCGTTATCGCTTACCTGTCCCGGCAGATGATGCCAACCGCCACGAACAAGATTTCGTTCCAAATTTGGAACACTGCGTTCCAATCAGCGCCCTTCAATTCGACCGGCGGCGGGACTATCTGCGGGGAGATTTCCTTTGGCGCCATTGCAATGATGGCGCCAGACGCGCTCCCACGAGCCTCCGAAAACAGCACCGGCCACCGCGATGCCCCGCAGAGTTGCGGCGCAAGGTGTCTTTTCGCCTAAGTGATTGATATTGTTACATAAAAACCACACAAAGAGCCAAACGGCTGTCTCAACGAGGGATTTTCATACCGGGAGAATTGATAGATTTAATCAAGGATGAAATTAAGGCTTCGGCGGTTCGCTGATCCGCCGGCCGAAAGGCAGACTATCGGAACCGCCCCGTCTCCCACGGTGGCAGTTCACTCGAAAAGGAAATGGATTTTCAAATGAACATACGGATGGCTTTGCTGACCTCCGCCGCAGCATTTGCTGCTGCGTCCACGCCGGTCTTTGCTGCTGACGCAATCGTCGCAGCTGAACCCGAGCCAGTTGAATACGTCCGCGTCTGCGACGCGTACGGCACGGGCTACTTCTACATCCCGGGCACCGAAACCTGCCTCAAGGTCAGCGGTTACCTGCGTTTTGAAGTCTATGGCGGCCCGGATCAGAAGGGCACCTCGGACTGGAACGCCCGTACGCGCGCTCAGGTTCAGTTCACCGCCAAGAGCGACACCGAGTATGGTCCGCTCACCGGCGTTATCGTTCTCCGTAACAACGGCGACAACGCTTCGACCAACTCGACCCTGGACTCGGCATATATCGACATCGCCGGCTTCCGCGCTGGTCTGTTCTACAGCTGGTGGGATGACGACCTTTCCGGCGAGCCGGACGTTCTCTCCAGCTTTGAAACCCTGCACAACTCCATTCGCTACCAGTATGAAAACGGCGATTTCTACGCCGGCATCAGCGTAGACGAACTGGAAGACGGCTACTTCAAGGACGGTGAAAACCCGAACAACGTTGGCGTCGCCCTCGGCGTTGGCGGCAAGGCTGGCGTAGTCAGCTACCAGCTCATCGGCGGCTACGACACCGACAACGAAGAAGGCGCTGTTCGAGGCATGATCTTCGCTGATATCGGCCCTGGCACCCTCGGCCTGGCAGGTGTCTATGCATCTGGTCCGAACTCCTACTACTCTCAGTCGGAATGGACTGTTGCGGCAGAATACGCGATCAAGGCGACCGACAAGTGGACCATCACCCCGATGGCCCAGTACTTCGGCAACTACGTTCCCGATCTCGACACCTTCCACGGCAACTCGTTCGACGGCCTCGGCGATGCCTGGAAGGTCGGCATCACGGTCGACTACCAGATCGTCGACAATCTCTATGCCAAGGCAACCGTCGACTACACCGATCCGGACGACGCTGACGAAGTAACGAAGGGCTTCTTCCGCCTGCAGCGCGCGTTCTAGTCAAACTCCCCGGCGCCCTGGATCAACCTAGGGCGCCGCCTGGTACTGCGTTTTCTGATCCGATTGACCTCCGATCAGTTACGGGGACTGGTCCGGTTTCCCTGCCGGACCGTCCTTGTTTCCTCCCAAGAATCCGCGGCTCCGCGGCGAACACTACCTTATTCGGCGTTTCGCCCATGAGCTGCACTAGCCCGGCAACTCCTCAACCGAGTCGACCCGATCGGGATAGAAAGCGAGGTGCTCCTTGATCTCGCTGACAGCGGCATACGGACTTTCATAGGTCCAGATCGCATTCACGACCTCCGCACCGCCCAAAACGATGTTGAAATACGACGCCTCGCCCTTATACGGGCAGTAGGTATGGTGATCACTCCGGGTGAGAAGCGCCATATCGACATCAGCGCGCGGTATGTACTGAACGGCAGGATAGGACGCTTCCTTCAGCGACAACGCATTGCGACTATCGGCAATAGCCTGCCCGCGCAGCTTTATGACGACGCGCGCAGGATTGGGCGTGACGGTAATCGGGTGATCGGGACCGGGTATCTTCATCGATTGTGCAGACATCGGCAGCTCCTTCGGCCAGAACTCAGATATAGGAGCCGCGCCATCAAATTGCAGGAGCGGCCGTGGCGGGTCCTCGCTTCCGCCGCCCGTGAACGGCACCGCCAACAACGCTACTTTGCCGCCATCGCCCGTCGCTGAAACAAGCCGAGTCCTAGGACAGCCGCCAGCACGCAGCCGACGCCGGCGACTTGGTTGGAATGCAGCGGCTCACCGAGTATCACGAAGGCCATCAATAACGCGGAAACCGGTGCGACTGCGGTGAAAAGCGACGCCTCGACGCCGCTCACACGCTCCGCCCCGGCATACCAAAGGATGAAACCGACAACGGTCGGCACCAGCGCGTAGTAGATCACTGCCGACATCGCACCTGCCGAGAATTCCCGTGGCACACCTTCTGCCAAGACGGCCGCCACCATGGCGACGCCGAAGCCAATCCCCGTCATCAATGCAGACTGCGTCAGCGCCGAGATCGGTGTGCTGAGGTTCTTGTTCAGGAGTATGAACAGGCTTTCGCAGATCACGGCTCCGAAAACCAGTGCGTTGCCAGGCAGGGATCCACTTCCGGCATCGGGTGAAAGCGCGATGAACAAAACGCCGGTTGTCGCCAGCACGATCGCCAACACCATCGACGAACGAGGCTTTTCGCGCAGAACAACGACGGAAAGCGCCCCGGCGACAACCGGCAACGTCCCGATGATGACGCCCGCGTCGGCCGCGGTGGTCAGCTTCAGGCCTGAGATCAGCAAGGTCGTGTAGCCAACACTGCCCGCACCGGCCTGAACGAAGACGATGATCCAGTCGCGAAGCGGCAAGCTTGGCAGGCGGGTCCCGGTCATACCCATCAAAAGCAGGAAGAACGGGAAGGCAGCGGCGAAGCGCAGAGCTGTCGCCGTGAAAGGCGGCATGCCTGACGCAATGACCCGGCTTGCGATAACGGTGCTGCCAACCGTGATCATCGCCAGAGTCAGATAGAGGTAACCTTGCAAATGTCGCTGCATCGCCTTCTCCTGTTTGCGCAGAAGAAACACCATAATTATCTCGCGATCTTGTATGAAATTGCAGCGCAGTCAGGCGACCGCATTGGCATAGGCGCGCGGAGAGACCCCATACTTCCGCACAAACACGCGCGTCATGTGGCTTTGGTCGACGAAGCCGCTGGCAATGGCGGCCTCCGCCAAGGGTGCGCCGCCCGCGATCAGACGCCGCGCAAGATGGATGCGGCGCTGGACCAGATAGGCATGTGGCGTCATGCCGGTTGCTTTCGCGAAACCCCGCAATACCTGAAACCGGCTGAGCCGGCTCGCACGGGCCAGGTCGGACAGAGAGATTGCCGCTGTAGGATCGGAGTCGATCATTTCCTGCGCGGTCCGAATGGCCTGGGGTGCACCCGGCCGATCGTTCGGGACGGCCTCCGCAAAGACGCGGGCGACGAGTTCAAGCAGGGCTTGCTCCAGCTGCAGTTGCCGCCCTCCCTCGTTGGCCAAGAGCGCAAAAACTGCCTCGAAGTGCGCCGCGATCGCCTTGTCATGCAGCACCGGATGCGCAATCTCGACCGCCGATCGTCGTCCCCCTGTAACTTCGGAGAGGTTGGCAGTGATCACCGCAGGGTCGAAGTAGAGGATTCGCCACGACCTGCCCTCACCGATCGGCGTGCCATCATGCACTTCGTTCGGATTGACCGTGATGATGTCGCCGGCACCAGCCTCGACCATCCCACGCCCGCTCAGCGATTTCTGCGCACCTGACGAAACCAGCCCGATGCCGAACTGCTCATGAGTATGGCGCGCGAAGCTCCGGCCGCTACTGGCAGCCACGGCCTCAATGCCGGCAACCGCCGACCTGAACATGCGAAATTGACTGCGGGCCATGAGTGGGCTTTCAGAGATGAAGCCGCATAGTGCCAGCCGAAGCCACCGAAAACAACGGCAAGCGACACCCCTCGCTGCCCATCGCCTCAAGCGATCATGCTGGCCAAAGTGCTCAATGGAGCGTTTCGCCCAGATCCTTGTCTGCCAGAATCGCCCAGACATCATCGAGCGCGGCAACCAGGATATCGGTGAGCTCGTCTCCGCGATTCTCGAAAAAGGCAGCCTTGGTCGCTTCATCCTGCAGTTCGAAGAAGCGCTCGATTTCGTTCGACATCTCATTGTCCTTTCACACGCCACCGACATGTGGCGATGGGAAAGGGTTAAACGGACTGTCTTGCGCCGAACTGGTGAACGCTAGTCCATCGGGAAACGGCGGCTCGCCCATTCGCTCCTTGGAACCGGATTGCCGACGGCAAAGCTGAACGATTGGATTTTCGTGGCCCCATCGTCCACCTCGCAACGGAAACTGACATCATACCAGCGGCCCGCAGCCCGAAATGCGCCTTTCCGGACCTGGAGAACGGTGCCCTTTGACAAGCGGTAGGATGGCAGGAGTTCCGGCCGATATGACGGGGAACCATGCATCAGCTGCTGCCGAAGCTCCGTGCCGCAGAGTTGGTCGACACGAACACTCCGCGGCAGATCGCCCATTGCGGTTCTCGCCACTGGATCATTCGTCATATTCCGCGAGAACAATGTCTTCGCCTCCGTCAGCTCGACGGGCTTGTCCGCCTTTGCGGTTGCCGTCGCATCGGGCTTCGTTGCATTGGGCGGTTTGCCCCGCTCAAAGCTGGTCTTGGCCTCGCTCTCGGCGCCGGCGGCTGGACCGTTCTTCTCGGCATGGCTTTCCGCTAGGTCGACCCGCGGCAGGTCGACATCATCAGGGACCGGATTGGCCGGCGGTTCCTTGCTTTCAGGTGTCTTGGCTGCCTCTGTCGTTTGCTCCGGTTTCACCTGATCTTCCTGGGTTTCAGGCTTGGGTTCAGGTGAAGGCTTCGGCGTATCAGACTTTACACCCGCGACGGAAGCATCCCCCTCGGTCGATTTCTCCGGGCCGGTATCCTTGTCGCCAAATTCCGTCACCGGGCGCAGCACCGGCAGCGGCTGCCCCTTGCCAGACTGCTCCTTGGACTTGGCATCCTCTGCAGCTGCTGCTTCCGGTGGCTTTTCCGGCGGTTTCTCTTCCGGCGCCTTTGCCTGCTCCGGCGGCGGAGGCGGTGGTGGCGGAGGCGGAGGCGGCGGCTGGTCGGCCTTCTCTTGCTTCGGCGGTTCCGGCGGCTTCTCGGCCGGCTTTTCCTCCGCCTTCTTCTCCTCGGGTTTCGGCTCCTCTGGCTTGGGCTCTTCCGGCATCTTCAATTCCGGCGGCTTCTCCTCGGGTTTCTTTTCCTCTGGTTTCTTTTCTTCTGGCGGTGGCACGAGGTCGACGCTGACGGTTTCCTCCTCCGGCTGAGGCGCAGGTACGGGCAGCTTCACGAGAAAGAAGCCGACGACGGCAAGGTGCAGCAGAACGGAGGCAAAGATGCCCCAGCCGAATGCTCCCCATTTCTTTCCCGAAGTCTGCTGCATGCCTATGAACGATGCCCTGCGCCACGCTACCGATGTGGCCTTTTAAGAAGGCATCATCAAGCCGTAAAACAAAAAAGCCTCGTGCCACGCGAACGCAACCGTTTTCGCGCGGCACGTCCTCCACATGTTTGCGCATATTCGCCTCTGCGAGAAGGTCAAGGGCTATCCGAGCGAGCCTATGATCTCGCGATAGGCAGCCTCCGGAAACGCCTTTAGCGTCTTGGTGCGCACATTACCCGCCATCCCAAGCGACAGCCCGAAGCGCGCCATGACAGCATCGTCAGGCGCCTCGCAGACAGCAACCATGTCGTGATCGCCCAAGGTAAGGAAGAAATTCTGGAAGGAGCCGCCCATGTCGCCAAGCAGCTTCTTTGCCGCGTCCAGGCGCTTTGCCGAGTCGCGAACGTTGCGAATGCCCTGATCCGTCCAATTAATAAGCACGATGTAAGTGGTCATTGCACACCTCCCACCGGAGGGTCTTGGCCCTACGCAACAGGCTATGGCGACCTTCGCTCACGCGCTGTGGTCGGTCCTGTCCCCCGTAGTGTCTACCTTACTCCTGTCCCTATGCGACAACAAGAAATGCCACGGCCCGCAAGGGTGCCAGAAAGGCAAAAGCCGGGCACAGGGCCCGGCTCTTGGATGTTTCCAGTCGAAGGTGGAAGCTTAGCTGTCCAGGAAGCTGCGAAGCTTTCTCGAACGGCTCGGGTGCTTCAGCTTGCGCAGCGCCTTCGCTTCGATCTGACGGATACGTTCGCGGGTAACCGAGAACTGCTGACCGACTTCCTCGAGCGTATGATCGGTGTTCATGCCGATGCCGAAACGCATGCGCAGCACGCGCTCTTCGCGCGGCGTCAGTGATGCCAGAACGCGGGTCGTCGTTTCGCGCAGATTCGCCTGGATGGCGGCGTCGATCGGCAGCAGCGCGTTCTTGTCCTCGATGAAATCGCCGAGGTGTGAATCCTCTTCGTCACCGACAGGGGTTTCGAGCGAGATCGGCTCCTTGGCGATCTTCAGGACCTTGCGGACCTTTTCGAGCGGCATGGCAAGCTTTTCGGCCAGTTCTTCCGGCGTCGGCTCGCGACCGATTTCGTGCAGCATCTGGCGCGACGTGCGGACGATCTTGTTGATCGTTTCGATCATATGCACCGGAATACGGATCGTGCGGGCCTGGTCGGCGATGGAACGGGTGATCGCCTGACGGATCCACCACGTCGCGTAAGTCGAGAACTTGTAGCCGCGGCGGTATTCGAACTTGTCGACCGCCTTCATCAGGCCGATGTTGCCCTCCTGAATGAGGTCGAGGAACTGCAGACCACGGTTCGTGTACTTCTTGGCGATGGAGATGACGAGGCGAAGGTTCGCTTCGACCATTTCCTTCTTGGCGATGCGGGCTTCGCGCTCGCCCTTCTGCACCATGTGCACGATGCGGCGGAATTCCGAGATCGAGATGCCGGTTTCCGTTGCGAGATTCTGGATCTCCTGGCGGATGTCGCGGATCGTCGTGTTTTCGCCCTTGGCGAATTCCTTCCAGCCGCGTGCCGCCAGATTGCCGATCGACTTCATCCAGTTCGGATCGAGTTCGGCGCCCTGATACTGCTCGAGGAACGAGTCGCGCTTGACGCCGTAGGATTCAGCGAGACGCAGCAGGCGGCCTTCGTTCTGAACGAGGCGCTTGTTAATGTCGTAAAGCTGCTCGACGAGGGCGTCGATGCGGTTCTGGTTCAGCGACAGAGACTTGACGGCCTTGATGAGCTCATCCTTGAGCTCCTTGTACCGGCGCTCCTGGGCAGACGACAGCGTGCCGGTGGCAGCGAGCCGCTGCTCGACCTGCTGGTCCTGAAGCTTGCGCAGCTTCTTGTACGTCTCGGCGATGATGTCGAGCGTTTCCATGACCTGCGGGCGCAGTTCCGCTTCCATAGCGGCGAGCGACAGGTTGGACTCGTCTTCGTCTTCTTCTTCCTCTTCCGGAGGAAGGCCTTCGCCGCCGACATTGGTGATGTCGTCGTCGCCAGAACGGACGCGGCGCGTCTTTTCCTTCTCTTCGGCGGCCTTGCGGTCAGCCTCGATCTTCTCGGGGCTTTGGAACTGCGGTGCAGCCTTGGCTTCCGGGCCGGAATAGGTGGTTTCGAGGTCGATGATCTCGCGAAGCAGCGTCGTGCCTTCGTTGAGCTCATCGCGCCAGATGATCAGCGCCTGGAACGTCAGCGGGCTTTCGCAGAGGCCGCCGATCATGGTTTCGCGGCCGGCCTCGATGCGCTTTGCGATCGCAATTTCGCCTTCGCGCGACAGCAGCTCCACCGAGCCCATTTCGCGCAGATACATGCGAACCGGATCGTCGGTGCGGTCGGTCGGTTCCTTCTTCTTGGCGGTCGCAAGGGCAGTGCCGCCGGAAGGTGCGAGCTCGCCGCCTTCGCTCTCGTCGTCGGAGCCGGAATCATCATCGTCGCCGCCGGCCGTGGCTTCCTCGGCTTCTTCGTCTTCGATGACGTTGATGCCCATGTCCGACAACATCGACATCGTGTCTTCGATCTGCTCGGACGTCACTTCTTCTGACGGCAGGACGGCGTTCAACTCGTCCATCGTTACATAGCCGCGCTTCTTCGCGGCCTTGATCATCTTCTTGACCGCGTCATCGGAAAGATCGAGAAGAGGGCCGTCGGTGCCGCCGTCGCGTTCGACTTCCGCTTCTTCGTTTTCTTTGACCTTGGTTGCCATTTATGTCGTCGCCTTCCTGACGCTATTCAAACTCGTCGCAGTGAACGGCCGCACGCAGCCGATACGCCGCAAACGACCGTCTCGAATCACCTAGTCTCACCTAACGGGATGAGATTTAATGCCTGATTAACCACGATTGCCGGCGCCGGACGACAGAGCTTCATTGTCATCAAATGTCCGGCCATGGTTGTGCGATCCGCCCTTGACCCAGTTCACCGCTTTCCAAGTCGAACGGTGATTCCCACATTTTTTGTTCTCGTCAAGCTTTTCTAGCAAAAAAGCCTCACAAAACCCGGAAAAAGCCTTATCCACAGGCCCGGAACCGCCCAAGCGATTGCCAACCATAAATAGGATGTCACCACGAGAAGACAAGAGCAGCAGGCATTCTTCCTGAACAGCCAAGTCGCCGCCAAGATTCGACGTGCCCGCCGTTTGTTTTGTTCGACCTCCGTCGGAGCTTAATGCGACTGCCCATCCCAGGGCTGGATCTCCAGACTTGCAAGATCAACAGCGGGAATGCATCGAACGTTGATGCAGGCCATCTCGGCACCGTCAGGCATCTTAGCTTCCGCGAAGGGAGCGATGCCGCAAGTGCCGCAAAAGCGGTGCTGGATCGTGTGGGTATTGAACGTATAGGTGGACAGCTTCTCACGCGGCGTTCTCAGGGTGAACTTGTCGCGGGGAACGAAGGCGAGCAGCCCTCCGCGCCGTCGGCATAGCGAACAATTGCAATCAAGGGCGGAGGTGAACTCCCCTCCACCTCAAATGCGATGTTGCCGCAATGGCAGCTTCCTTCGTACTGCATCGATCCTCCTCAGTTCCAGTCCATAACCACCTTGCCTGAATTGCCCGAGCGCATTGCCTCGAATCCCTCCCGGAACTCATCGATCCCGATTCGGTGCGTGATAACGGGCGACAAATCCAGCCCGCCCTGCACGAAAGCAATCATCTTGTACCAAGTCTCGAACATCTCGCGACCGTAGATGCCCTTCAGGTTAAGCATCTTGAAGATGACTTTGTTCCAGTCGATCTCGAAGCCGGCAGGCGCAATGCCGAGGATCGCGATCTTGCCGCCATTGTTCATCTTGTCGATCATGTCGCGAAAGGCCGGCGCAGCGCCGGACATTTCAAGCCCGACGTCGAAGCCCTCGGTCATTCCGATCGACTTCATCACGTCGGTGAGGTTCTCCTTCGAGGCATCGACGACATAATCGATGCCGAGCTTGCGGGCGAGATCAAGCCGATGCGGGTTGATGTCTGTTATGACCACCTTGCGGGCGCCCGATCGTTTGGCGACCAGCGCCCCCATGATGCCGATCGGGCCCGCGCCGGTGACAAGCACATCCTCGCCGACGAGATCGAAGGAAAGAGCTGTATGCACCGCGTTGCCAAACGGGTCGAAGATCGCGGCGATCTCATCGGAAATATCGTCCGGAATCGGCACCACATTCGCCTCGGGAATGCAGACGAACTCTCCGAACGAGCCGGGGCGGTTGACGCCGACGCCGAGCGTGTTGCGGCAGAGGTGGCCCCTGCCCGCACGACAGTTGCGGCACTTGCCGCAGACGATATGCCCCTCACCGGAAACACGTTCACCGACATGGTATTTCGTAACCGCCGAGCCGATCTCAGCGATCTCGCCGCAGAATTCATGGCCGACGACCATCGGCACAGGAATGGTCTTCTGCGCCCACTGGTCCCAGTTCCAGATATGGACATCGGTACCGCAGATCGCGGATTTCTTCACCTTGATCAACACGTCGTTCGGTCCGACCTCGGGAACCGGGACATGTTCCATCCAAAGCCCCACCTCCGGCTTCGCCTTGACCAGCGCCTTCATCATGTTCGACATGATCTAACTCTCCCAAACCCTTTAAATGACACCGAGTTCGCGGCCGGCTTCGGCAAAGGCCGCAATCGTCCGCTCGACATCTGCACGTGAATGCGCCGCCGACATCTGCGTGCGGATGCGCGCCTGTCCCTTTGGCACGACAGGGAAGGAGAAGCCGATCACATAGACGCCCTTCTTCAACATGAGCGCCGCCATGTCCTGCGCCAGCTTGGCGTCGCCGAGCATGACAGGAATGATCGGATGCCCCTCGCCCGCCATGGTGAAGCCGAGCTTCGTCATTTCGGAGCGGAACAGCGCCGCATTGGCTGCCAACCGCTCGCGCAGCGCATCACCGTTCTCGATGAGATCGAAGACCTTGAGCGACGCAGCCGCAATTACCGGTGCCAGCGTGTTCGAGAACAGATAGGGGCGCGACCGCTGCCGCAGCCAGTCGACGATTTCCGCCTTTGCCGAAGTATAGCCGCCGGAGGCACCGCCGAGCGCCTTCCCGAGCGTGCCGGTGATGATGTCGACCCGGCCCTCAACCCCGCAATGCTCGGCTGACCCGCGCCCATGCTTCCCGACGAAGCCGACGGCGTGGCTGTCGTCGACCATGACCATCGCACCATATTTCTCGGCGAGGTCGCAGACGCCCTGCAGGTTGGCAATAATGCCGTCCATCGAGAAGACACCATCAGTAGCGATCAGCTTGAAGCGGCTGCCTTCCGCCTTCTTCAGCTCTTCCTCCAGCGCCGTCATGTCGTTGTTGGCATAGCGGAAGCGCTTCGCCTTGGAGAGACGCACGCCATCGATGATCGAGGCGTGGTTCAGCGCGTCGGAGATGATTGCATCCTCCTCGCCGAGCAGCGTCTCGAAGAGACCGCCATTGGCGTCGAAACAAGAGGAATAGAGGATCGTGTCTTCCATGCCGAGGAAGGAGGAAATGCGGGCCTCGAGCTGTTTGTGCTCTTCCTGTGTACCGCAGATGAAGCGCACCGACGCCATGCCGTAGCCATAGCGGTCGAGCGCCTTCTTCCCCGCTTCGACAAGCTCCTCATTATCAGCGAGCCCGAGATAGTTGTTGGCGCAGAAGTTCAGCACGCGCTCGCCGGAGGCAACGGCAATCTCGCCTGCCTGCTTGGAGGTGATGACGCGCTCGGACTTGTAAAGTCCGGCATCCTTCAGTGCGGCAAGTTCGGTGCGGAGGTAGGAGAGGAATTCCGAGGTCATTGAATGCCCTTCTTGTGATGTTTCCCGATGCCCTGCACTAGCACATAGCCAAGAGCCTGTCTTGCCGTCGTCAACGCCGGATTTCGCCGCCATAGTTCGCCAAAGCATATCCGCGGTACGATTTTGACAGAGATCAATGCAGGTCAGCGCGAAAGGAGTAGAATCGGCTTCATCCAACAGAAAGGCGGGTCAAAATGACGATCAAAACCGTTCTAGCTGTTCTCGGCGTCGACCATTGGGCCGACGACCTCAGCAACGCCGTGAAGTTCTGCGAGGGTCACGACGCACATCTGACAGCGCTTGTGATGAGCATGGGTGCCGTGCCCGCGATCGCAACATACCAGGCGATCTCCACAGCGTGGCTCGACGAGCAGCAGCGCGAAATCGAACACCTCGGCGAAGAAGCTGCGGCAGTCAAAGCGGAACTGCGGAACGCCGATCTTTCAAGCGATGTGCAGGAAATCTACACAGAGTTCGCCTGGGTCGATGACGACATCGCCGAACGTTCCCTTTATGCGGACCTGGTTCTTGTCGAGGCTCAGACGGCGCGCAACGAGCCCCTGCGAAAACGCGTTATCGACGGAGCACTCTTTCAATCGCCGACCCCGATTTTGATCAATCCCGCCAAGAAATCGATGACGACGTCTCCGAAGTCGGTATTGCTTGCTTGGGACTCCAGCAACGAAGCCGCCCGCGCGGCGCGGCAATCCCTGGACTTCCTGAAAGCCAGCGACACGGTTCACGTGACACTTATTGATCCGGTCTCTTCAGCAACAGCAAACGGTGAGGAACCTGGAGCCGACATCGCGGCCTATCTTGCGCGGCATGGGATCAATGTCGAGGTTGACCGCGTGCCCAGCGGCGGACGGCGGGTGGACGAGGCATTGAGGCAGCACGCCCTCGATGTCGCGGCAGATCTCATCGTGATGGGTGCCTATAACCACCCACGCCTGCAGCAACGCCTCTTCGGTGGCGTAACACAGTCCATGCTGAAAGACAGCACCGTTCCGATGTTTCTATCTCGGTAAAGTTGGTAAAACGCGTGGCTCGAGACGGGGGGCTTTGGATCCTAAAGACCTTGAAAGCGTCAGCATGTCATGCCCGATCCAACCGTCACCCTCGGCGCAGCCTAGTCATCGTGACCGAGGATCACATCCAGAAACGCATCACCGTAGCGCTCGAGCTTCGACTGGCCCACCCCCGAGATGTTGAGCATCTCCTTGTGCGTCCGCGGCCGCTCGGTCGCGAAGGCGATGAGTGTCGTATCGGGGAAGACAACATAGGGCGGCACGCCGAGCGAGCGCGCGATCGCCGTCCGCTCCGCGCGCAAGGCTTCAAAGAGCACGCCGTCTCCGCCTGAAAGAACGGAGCGCCGCTCGACCTGCGCCGTTCGTTTCGAACGTCGTTCCGCAACCGGACGATCCTTGCGGAAGAAAACCGGGCGTTCGCGCTTGAAGACGGCGCGGGCCTCCGCCTCGAGCTTCAGGGCGCCGAACGCTTCATTGTCGACGCGGACCAATCCCATCGCAAGCAATTGCCGGAATACCGATTGCCACGTGCGGGCCGGCAGATCATTTCCGGCGCCAAAGACCGGCATTGTCGTGTGGCCGAAGCGTTCAGTCTTCTCGTTGACGTTGCCGAGCAGCACATCCACGACATGCCCGGTGCCGAACCGCTCGCCGGTCCGGTAGATCGCGGCAAGCGCCTTGATGGCTGCCTCCGTCCCGTCCCAGGTCTCGACCGGCTTCAGGCAGGTATCGCAGCCACCGCACTTGCCGGCATGCGCCTCGCCGAAATGCGCAAGGATTGCCTGACGGCGGCACGAGGCGGTTTCGCAGATCGCCAGCAGCGCGTTCAGCTTGGAGCGCTCAACGCGTTTGATCTCGTCGGCCGCACCACCGTCGTCGATCATCCGGCGGCGCTGGATGACGTCGGCCATGCCGTAGGCCATCCAGACTTCGGAAGGCAGGCCGTCGCGCCCGGCGCGGCCCGTCTCCTGGTAGTACGCCTCGACCGAGCCCGGCAGATCGAGATGCGCGACGTAGCGCACATTCGGCTTGTCGATCCCCATGCCGAAGGCGACGGTGGCGACAAGGCAAAGCTCATCCTCTTTCAGAAAGGCATCCTGATTTGCATCGCGAAGCACCCTGTCCATGCCGGCGTGATAGGGAAGCGCCCGAATGCCCTGCCCGTTCAGCCACTCGGCCGTATCCTCGACCTTGGCGCGGGACAGACAGTAGACGATACCGCTGTTGCCTTTGTGTCCGGAAAGAAACCGCAGCAACTGCTGGCGCGGCTGATCGCGCTCGACGATTTCGTAGGAAATGTTCGGGCGATCGAAGCTGGTCGTAAAAACCTGGGCATTGTTCAGCGCCAACCGTTCGACGATATCGTCGCGGGTGTGCGAGTCGGCCGTCGCCGTCAGCGCAATGCGCGGCACACCCGGGTAGTGCTCCGCCAGCTTGCCAAGCTCGCGATACTCGGGGCGGAAGTCATGGCCCCATTGGGAAACACAATGCGCCTCGTCGATGGCGAAGAGCGAGATCCGCGCGTTACCGATCGTGTCTCGGAAGCCATCCATGAGAATGCGCTCCGGCGTCACGTAAAGGAGATCGAGCTTGCCTGCGGCAATCGCGCGACGAACCTCGATGAACTCCTCGCGTGACAGCGCCGAGTTCAGTGCCGCGGCCCTGATGCCGAGCTGCTTCATCGCCTCCACCTGATCGCGCATCAGCGCAATCAGCGGCGAAACGACAATGCCGACACCTTCGCGGCAGAGCGCCGGAATCTGGAAGCAGAGCGATTTGCCGGCCCCCGTCGGAAAGAGAACGACGGCATCGCCGCCGGCGACGACATGCTCCACCACCTGCTGCTGCTTGCCGCGGAAGGCCGGATAGCCATAGACACGGTTAAGAATGCCAAGAGGCGAGCGCTCCGCACCGAACAGCGCACCGCCGGCAGAAAGTTGCACTGTAGAATCCCTCAATGGCTAGCCGCTCCCTTGACGCGGCCGGAGAGCACGCCGAATCCATCGATGATCGCTTCCTGGTTCTCTAAGCGAAGCCCCTCGAAATGAACCTCCTGCAATGCGCGCATCAACTGATCGATCACCTCGCCGTTGCCGGCCTCGGTTGCCTCGGCGATCTCGCGTTCGAGCTCGATCTTCTGGAAACGCAGCGCTTTGGCGCGTTTGTGGAAGGCGAGCGCCTGCCGGTAGCCTTCGCGCGCATCCTCCATCGCAGCCTCCGATGTAGCGATCCAAAGGCGGGCATTGCGGATCTGCTGCTCGAGCCCCTGTAGCAATGAGCCGAAGCCTTGCTCTTCCATGCGCTCCAGCAGGTGCTCTCGCGTGAGGTGCGGGCCGGCCACGGCCGCGGCGGCGCCGAGCATGACAGACCAGAGCCGCTGAAGCTCGCGATTGTCGTAGTCGATCGAGGCGATTTCGTCGTACTCGTCCTGCATCAAGGCCGGATGATTGATAACTGTCAGCGCCAGAACGCTCTCGCGCAAGGCAGGCGTCTCCTGGTGGCCTCGAACCAGACCGGAGCGGGCGAGCCGATCGGAAATGCCTCCGCCGGAAAGGCGCGGGCCGCGTGGCCCCTCGTTGCCACGGCCACGGGATTGTCCACCGCCACGATCAAAGCTTCGCCGCTCATTGCCGCGATTCTGGAATTGCGGCTGGAAGAAGCCGTTCAGGCGGTCGCGCATATCCTGCTGGTAGTGACGGCGCACATTCTCATCGGCAATGACACCAACCAGCTGCTTCAACCGCGCTTCGAGCTCGGCCTTCGCTTCAGGCGTCTCGAACTGCCCGGTGTTGATCTCACGGCCCCAGATCATCTCTGCCAGCGGCTTGGCCTGGCTCATCACCTTGTCGAAGGGCGCACGGCCTTCGTTGCGCACCAAATCGTCCGGGTCCTTGCCGTCGGGCAACAGGGCAAAGCGCACGGTGCGCCCCGGCTTGATATGCGGAAGCGCCAGATCGGCAGCGCGATTGGCGGCGCGAATGCCGGCGCCGTCGCCATCGAAGCAAAGCACGGGCTGCGGCGTCATCTTCCAGAGGAGTTCAAGCTGGTTCTCGGTCAATGCCGTGCCGAGCGGCGCCACGGCATTCTCGACGCCAGCCTGATGCAGCGCGATCACGTCCATATAGCCTTCGACGGCGATGATCGTGCCCTCGCCGTTCGCACCCTGCGTCGCCCGGCGGGCGCGTGCGAAATTGTAGAGCACATTGCCTTTGTGGAAGAGCTCTGTCTCGTTGGAATTGAGATACTTCGCGGGCGCATCAGGCGACATGGCACGCCCCCCGAACGCAATTACCTTCTCGCGAGATGACAGGATCGGGAACATGATGCGGTCGCGGAAGCGATCGTAGGAGACCGGCACCTCGGGACCATGGACCACGAGCCCACATGCTTCGATCTGTTCCTTGGCAATGCCCTTGCCCGCCAGAAACTCCTTGAGTGCGTTTCGGCTATCGGGGGCAAAGCCGAGCCGGAAGGTCTCGATCGTGCGTCCCGTCAGCCCGCGGTCGCGAAGATAAGCCCGCGCCCGCGCGCCGTTTGCCGTCTGCAACTGATCCTGAAAGTACTTGGTCGCAAGCTCCATCACGTCGAGAAGCGAAGTGCGCTCCTTCTCGCGCTTCTCCATAACCGGATCGGCAACCGGCATGGCAACGCCCGCCATGTCGGCGATCTGCTGCACCGCCTCCGGAAAATTCAACCCTTCCAGATCTGTGAGAAAGCGGAAGTGATCGCCGGTGACGCCGCAGCCGAAGCAGTGGTAGCGCCCCTTTCGGTCCTCGCAGTGGAAGCTCGGCGACTTCTCGCCGTGAAACGGGCAGCAGGCCCAATAGTCGCCGCGCGACACGTTGGTCTTGCGCTTGTCCCAGCTCACACGACGGCCAATCACGTCCGAAATCGGCACGCGATCGCGTATCTCGTCGAGAAAGGAATTGGAAAAGCGCATGTGAACCTCTTGATTGGGTCCATATAAGCAGGTTCATCCGCACATGCCACGGCATTTGGGCGAAAGCCGCGCTATTCACAGGACCATTGCCTGCTCAAAATTCTCCCGAAATGAGTGTTCAAAATTGCGTTACCGCCCCTGCGACAGGGGGTGCGACACTGACGGCAATAACCCCACGTTTTGCGTGTATGCAAGCAGGCGTCCCGACCGTCTCAGTTCTTGACTATCGTCAAAAACCGATTTCGGAACAACGGCTTCCGACTTGCTCCGACCGACGAATTTCATGTCGGCGCGCAGTAGCCTCCATCGCGGTTGCCACACCTAAGGCAGCCCCGTCGCCAATCATTATTTTTTTGTAATTTGAATCGGTTGCCGCGTCGCAATAACTTCAATGGGAAAGAAGCGATCCCCAAGCGAGGCACCATCCCTACCCCCGGCGCCGCCTCGCAAGGGTGTCTTTGCGAGTAACCGGTGGCTTGGATCTCGGTCCTGCGTCGCCACCGGAAGCAAAGAGCAAGAAGGCAGGAGCACCCCCAGCTCCTGCCTTCTATAATTTCACCTAAAAGTTTTATCTTCGATGTATTCATGTCCGCTGCGGGCAGTGGATGGCATTGACAGTTCTCCTTCGATGCCCAATGAAAGTATCCTACCGGGATCATCGAATGCCACATAGAGTTGAGGATTTTTTAGAAAGCGACGCCTTTTTCGTGGCCGTGCTGAACTGCGCCCGCGAAATGCTGACGATCTACCGCGAGAGCCCGCGCATCGCATCGATCTTTGCCGCGCAGCAACGCTGGTTGATGGCCCATGCCGGCTTTGCACTCCACTTCGGCTATCCCGGCGAACCGAAGCTCGGCCTTTATTCGCGCCGTTTCATCGCCTTTGCCGTTGCGAACAAGATTGCGAGCCGCAATACCGCCGCAGCCTTTATCCAGGAAATGCTAGCCTACCGGTTCCTTAGCCCGGTCTTGAGTACCAGCGACAAGCGCACGCGCCTGTTGGAGCCGACGGAAACCGCTCACGAACACTTTTACAGGTGGCTCGCCACCCACCTTTTTATTCTCGACAGTCTTGACGGCGGCAATCGGCTGGACCGAATGAATGCCGACCCCTCGGCCTTCTCGAGGATGCAGCCGCTGATCTCCAAGGGGATCATCGATAGCGATGCCGTGCGCGACCCAGGCGCTACATACAATCTGTTCAACTGGGCAAACTCCGGCGGCCTGATCATGGACTACCTTATGATCAGTATCGACAACTTCGATCGCAACTCGGAACGGGCCCACATCGGCCCCGTGTCGCTCAAGGAAATCCGTGACCAGTTCATGATCTCCAACACGCATTTGAAGCGCCTGCTGACGACGGCATCCGAAATGGGAAGCGTGGGTTGGACACAACCGCCCTATAAGGGCGATACTTGGATTTCGCGCGCGTTTATCATGGAGTATTGGGGTTATCAGGCCGCGAAATTCGCCATTGTCGATGCTGCCGCAGAAGCGGTTCTGGGGCTCGCCGCCAGAAAGACGGCGAGCCTGCGCTGATTAGTTCAGCTGTTCCTTGACGGCGCCGGAGGCCTTGGAGAAATCCATCTGGCCGGCATAGCGCTCCTTCAGGACGGCCATCACCTTGCCCATGTCCTTCGGGCCGGCGGCGCCGATTTCCGCGATGATCGCGGCGATGTTGCTGCGTACCTCCGCATCCGAAAGCTGTTTCGGCAGGAAATCATGGAGCACCGCAATTTCGGCACGCTCTTTAGCGGCCAGTTCGGGGCGCGCGTTTTCTTCGTAGATCTTCGCCGATTCGTCGCGCTGCTTCACCATCTTGGCGAGGATCTGCAGGATTTCGTCGTCGCTCGCTTCTTCCTTGCCGGCGCCACGATTGGCAATATCCCGGTCCTTGATGGCGGCCTGAATCAGGCGAACGGTCGAGAGCCGCTCGGCATTCTTGGACTTCATGGCATCCTTGAGGGCGGCGGCGAGTTGATCGCGCAACATCATAATCACTCCTGTTTGAATGCCGCTTCATAAACCACGCGAATGCATGGGATCAAATAAATTGCGGAAAATGACGGCAGAAAGCGCGAGAAAACCCGCAGAATGTGCGCTACAAAGATTGACCTCGCGCAACAGCGTGGCTATTTACCGCCACCTGCACCAAAATTCGTGATCAGGCCTGAGAGCGCGCGCCTTGCCGCGCGCATATGCTTGCGAACCAAATGGCCGGCCAACGTTGCCCAAGGACGTGTGGCTGCCGGAAACGGGATGAAGATGACCGCGACAGCACCCTGGACAACCGAAAAGCCGACTGCCCTGCTCGTTCTTGCAGACGGAACCGTCATCGAAGGCAAGGGCATCGGCGCGACCGGCAAGGTCCAGGCTGAGGTGGTCTTCAACACGGCGCTGACTGGCTACGAAGAGATTCTGACGGACCCCTCCTATCTCGGCCAGATCGTCACCTTTACCTTCCCGCATATCGGCAACATCGGCACCAACGACGAAGACATCGAGGACCTGACGCCAGCAGCACGCCACGGCGCCGTCGGCGTCATCTTCAAGGCCGATATCACCGATCCGTCCAACTACCGCGCCGTCAAGCACCTCGATGCCTGGCTGAAGGCTCGCGGCATCATCGGCCTCTGCGGTGTCGACACACGCGCGCTGACGGCTTGGATCCGCGAAAACGGCTCGCCGAACGCCGTTATCGCCCATGACCCCAACGGTGTGTTCGACGTTGAGACGCTGAAGGCGGAAGCCAAGGCGTGGAGCGGCCTCGAAGGCCTCGACCTCGCCAAGATCGCTTCGTCAGGCCAAACGTCGCAGTGGGCGCAGACCCCGTGGATCTGGAACGAAGGTTACGGCGAGCTTACCCCGGAAAATGCGACGTATCACGTCGTCTGCCTCGACTACGGCGTCAAGCGCAACATCCTGCGCCTCTTTGCCGGCCTCGACTGCAAGGTCACCGTCATGCCGGCAACGACGAGTGCCGAGGATGTGCTTGCCATGCAGCCCGACGGCATCTTCCTGTCGAACGGCCCGGGCGACCCGGCCGCAACAGGCGAATACGCCGTTCCTGTTATCCAGAAGCTGATCAAGACCGACATCCCGGTCTTCGGCATCTGCCTCGGTCACCAGATGCTCGGCCTCGCGCTCGGCGCCAAGACCGAAAAGATGCACCAGGGCCATCATGGCGCCAACCACCCCGTCAAGGATCACACCACAGGCAAGGTCGAGATCGTCTCGATGAACCACGGCTTCGCGGTCGACACGAAGTCTCTGCCCCATGGCGTTGAAGAGACTCACGTTTCCCTCTTCGACGGCACCAACTGCGGCCTGCGTGTCGCTGGTAAGCCGATCTTCTCGGTGCAGCATCACCCGGAAGCCTCCCCCGGCCCGCAGGACAGCCACTACCTCTTCCGTCGCTTCATCAATCTGGTGCGCGCGAAGAAGGGCGAGGAAGCTCTCGCCGAGCGCTGAGACGGATCCCTTCACGCAATTCGAAAGCCCGCTTCCCAGCGGGCTCAGACTGCTGACAAACCCCTGGCCTCGTCCAGGGGTTTGTGATTCACTGGGTCATGTTGAAGAAACCTGCTCCCGAACAGACGGCTCTCGAGATGGTGACGCTCGATCAGCTTGTTCCGAAGGATCACCTGCTTCGCAAGATCGACGCGGTAATCGACTTTTCCTTCATCCATGATCGGGTTGCCGGTCTTTACTGTGCTGATAACGGCCGCCCGCCGCTCGATCCGACCTTGATGTTCAAGGCGCTGTTCATCGGTTACCTGTTCGGCGTGCGCTCGGAGCGTCAGTTGG